>JAYUAL010000385.1:0-8278 GCA_043741355.1 Gemmatimonadales bacterium
GTGAGCGTGCCAAGGAGCTGAACCACCTGACCATCGAGCTCGATCTTGATCAGCCCCTGTCCCTGGGCGTCGAAATCCATCATCGCCTGCGCCTCCTCCAGGAACGCGCTTTCGAGCATCGACGCAGGCCGCGACTCGAACCGGAACATGAACTTCCAGATCGGTCCGACGATGAGTTTCTCGAAGCCGATCCCTCCCGCCAGGGCCGCCGTGAGGAGCAGCGGCTCGAACAGGAAGGGTCGAAGGAGGACACCGGTTGCGCCGACGCCGACCAGAAAGCTGAAGAGAAGTCTGGGGGACAGGAAGCTCGCCGCATGGGCCAGACCGCCGGGGGACTCGTGGGCGTCGCCGCTATGGCCGGTATGGCCGGCATGCCCCGGGTGGCCAAGATCCCCGGTGGGCCCGGCGTGGCCGTGGCCCATGTGACCGCCATGCCCATGTCCGCCGGCACCCCCGTGATGCCCAAAGCCGAGGAGAGCCATGACTGCGAGCCCGGTTACTCCGAGCGCAAGACAAAACCCGTAGGGGCCCATATGCGTGGTTGAAAGATACTGCGGCCGGGAATTGGCGGGTTCGCCGCGCCGAAATCTTCAGGTGACGGGAGTCGGAGTGCGCAAGCCCGCTTCCACTTCGCGGAACCCGCTCAGCAGCCCATCGATCCGCTCGCCGACCTGCCGGGCCGCCTCCAGATCGGCGGTGAGATCGTTCTGGGTCGCGGCGCCGGCCTTGAGCCGGAGCAGGTCGAGCCGCAGGTTTTCCATCGCGGCGAGCGTGGAGGTCAGCCGTTCGCCCCCCAGGTCCGCGCCGGAGCCACGCAGCCGCCCGGCCTGCGCCTCCAACCGCTCGAGCACTCGGGGTAGTTCGGAGAACCGGCTCCGGATATCCCTGGGCATCGCTTCGAAGAGCTCGTTAGCGCCGGCGGCAAGCGCCACCTCGGTCGGTTCATCGCCCGCCACACGCCGGGCTTCCTTGCCGCGTGCCCCTGCCATCCAGAGCAGCTTCTTCTCCAGGATCTTCCACCAGAACCGGGACCACCATCCCGGCTTTCCGGGCCGCATGACCTTGCTGAGGGCACCCCGAATCATGACGATCGGCACCAGCGTGAACAGGGCAAACAACAGCCCGTCGACCAGCGGCCCCCGCTCGCGTCCGGCCCACCAGGTGGCCATGGACACCCATGCCATGATCAGGACACCCGACACCACGATTCGGGCCGCTCGGGACGATACCCAATGCGCGCCGCGCGTCTTGACCACCACGCGCACCGGTTCCTCATCGTGCTCGTCGGGAACCTCTTCCGGGCGGAGCAGCGCCGCGCGCACGTCGGCCATGGTGTAGCCGTCGCCCAGCAGCTTCCGGCCCCGGCCCACCAGCTGGCTGCCCCGCAGCGCGAAGAGCCCCACCATGATGAAGATCGAATAGATCAGAATATTGACGAACAGCGTGCCGCCCCATTTCATCAGCATGAGCGTCTCCGCCCCCAGCACCAGCACGATGGCCAGGTAGCTGGACACCTCCAGCCGCAGCGTCTTCAGGGCGTCGACGAACCGAGCCACCGGTTCCGGCACCGCGCTCCGATGGGCCAGCATCCCGCCCAGCGCTCCCGCGAGAGTCTCCGCGTCGGGAAACCGGTTATCGGGAGCCGGAGCGATGCATTTCTCGATGATGGCCGCCAGCCGGGGCGGCAGGTCGCTCCGGCCCTCGAGGGCGCGCGCGGCGGTCACACCCAGCGAGTACAAATCGCTCCTGCCATCCACCGGCTGCCCCGCCTGCTGCTCGGGACTCATGTAGCGCGCCGTGCCAACCACCTCGTTGGAGCCAGCGTCGGCATCCGCCGTCTCGACATGGGCGATGCCGAAGTCGCTCACCACGGCGCGGCCGCCGGCCCGCTCCAGCAGGATGTTGTCCGGCTTGATGTCGCGATGCACCACGCCATGCTGATGGGCGTAGGCCAGCGCCCAGGCCACCTCCTGCAGCAGCCGCGTGGCCGGCTCGGCGGCCAGCGGGCCCCGCCGCGCGATGCGCTCACCCAGCGTTTCTCCTTCGACGTACCCCATCACGAACAGCACAAACTCGCCGTGCTCCTCGACCGAATGGATCGGGACGATATTGGGATGGGAGAGCCGCGCCGCGGTCCGTGCCTCCCGGAGGAACCGCTCCCTCAGCTTTGGGACAGCCGCCATGGCAGGGGGCAGCAGCTTGATCGCGACGGGACGATCGAGGCTGAGATCACGAGCCAGGTAGACGACGCCCATCCCGCCACGCCCTAGCTCCCGCTCCAGCGCGTAGCGGCCGGCGAGGGCGCTCTGGAGTGCCAGAAAGGTGGGCGACGGACTGTCGTTCATGCTGTAGATTCCCCGATTGGCCCCTAAGCTACGCCGACAAGACGGGATCAACCATGCCGCTGTTTCACCGACGCCTACTTCTCGTGCTGGGCGCACTCGCTGCGGTCGCCTGCGGCGGTTCCGGGACGGCCGCTCCCGGCGCCGCGGCCCCGGTTGCCGCCTACTACCCCGCAGCCGGCGAGGCCTGGGCCCGACGGCGCCCCGCCGAGGAGGGCTTCGACTCGGCCGGCCTCGCCGCCGCGGTCTCGTTCGCGCAAGCCAGCGAGATCGGCTGGTCGATGGATATGAAGGCACAACTCGCAGCCAACACCGCCAGGGAGCCCTACCCCGACATCCTCGGCCCCTCCAAGGATCGCGGCCGGCAGAACGGCATCATCATCCGGCACGGCTACATTGTCGCGGAGTGGGGCGACACCCGCCGCGTGGACATGACTTTCAGCGTGGCCAAGAGCTATCTCTCCACCGTCGCGGGTCTGGCCTGGGATCGCGGACTGATCAAGGATCTCGACCAGCCCGTGGCCACGACGGTCGTCGACGGCGGCTACAACTCAGCCCACAACGCGCCGATCACCTGGCGAATGCATCTCAACCAGACCAGCGAGTGGGAAGGCGACCTCTGGGGCAAGCCGGATCGCGCCGACCGCCGGAACGGCTACGATCGTACGCTCGGCACGCCCGGCACCGTGTGGGAGTACAACGACGTGCGGGTCAACCGGCTCGCGCTGTCGCTGCTCCGGATCTGGAATCGCCCGCTGCCCGCGGTGCTCAAGCGGGAGATCATGGACCCCATCGGCGCCTCGTCCACCTGGGAGTGGCACGGCTACCGAACCTCCATGACCCAGCAGGATGGGCGCAAGATCGAGTCGGTGAGCGGAGGTGGACACTGGGGCGGAGGCGTCTGGGCGAGTACCCGGGACCACGCCCGCTTCGGCTATCTGCTGCTTCGGCGCGGCCGCTGGAAAAACAGCCGGCTGCTCTCCGACGAATGGGTGACGCTCGCGACGACTCCGACCGGGATCCGCCCGGCATACGGCTTCCTCTGGTGGCTCAACACCGAACAGAAACAATACCCCGCGGCCACGCCGCGCTCGTTCTTCGCGCTGGGGGCGGGTGGCAACGTCATCTGGATGGATCCCGAGCACGATCTGGTGGCCGTGATTCGCTGGACCGCCACCGACAAGATCGACGAATTCATGCGGCTGGTGCTCGCCTCGATCACCGACGCCGGCCGATGACCTTCCTGAACCTGCACGAGGTGGAGCTGCTCGCACGCGAGTGCCTTTCGGCCCAGACCTTCGATTACTACGCCGGCGGGGCCAACGACGAGGTCACCCTCCAGGCCAACCGGCGAGCGTTCGAGGATCTGGCTATCCGCTATCGGGTGCTGGTGGACGTGAGCCGCCGGGAGCTCGGCACCACGCTGTTCGGCCGCGCGGTGACGGCGCCGGTCGTCGTGGCGCCCATGGCCTTCCAGCGGCTGGCCCACCCCGACGGCGAGGCCGCTACGGCCCGCGCGGCCACCTCGCTCGGCATTCCCATGACGGTGAGCACCTTCGCCACCCAGTCGCTCGAGGAGGTGCGCGCCGCCGCCACGGGCCCGCTCTGGTTTCAGCTCTACGTCCACCGGGATCGCGGCATCACGCGGGAGCTGGTGTCCCGGGTGACTGCGGCCGGATTCGACGTCCTGGTGCTCACCGTGGACGTTCCCGAGATCGGCCGTCGCGAGCGCGACGAGCGCAATGGGTTCCGCCTCTCACCTGATCTTCGGGTCGCCAACTTCCTTCCGGCGGCGAGCGCGCCGCTTCAGGCCGAGGCCGCCGGCTCCGGGCTGGCCAACTTCATCAGCGGCATGCGCGACTCCGCGCTCCAGTGGAAGGATCTCGAGTGGCTGAGCGGGCTGGCGGGCCTTCCGCTGGTAGTGAAGGGCCTGGTGCGCGCGGATGACGCTCGCCGCGCAGTCGATCACGGGGCCGCGGGCGTGGTGGTGAGCAACCACGGCGGCCGCCAGCTCGACACCGCCATCGCGAGTCTCCGCGCCCTCCCCGATGTCGCCGCCGCCGTCGGCGATCGCACCGTGGTGATGATGGACGGCGGGATCCGCCGCGGCACCGATATTCTCAAGGCTTTGGCGCTGGGTGCCGACGCCGTGATGGTGGGCCGGCCGGTACTCTGGGGCCTCGCGGTGGACGGCGAGGCCGGCGCGCGCCGGGTCCTGGAGCTGCTGCTGGCCGAGCTGGACCTCGCGATGGCGCTCGCGGGGGCTCCCCGCATCGCGGACATCACCGCCGATCTCATCGCGTGAGCTGGCCTCAGCGCTACGACCCGCTGGGCTCGTCCGTCTGGTCGACCGCGGTTGCGGCACTGCCCATCGTGGCGCTGCTCGGCTCGCTCGCCTGGCTCCGGATCAGGGCACCGCTCGCGGCCCTCGCCGGTCTGATCGTGTCGGTGGCAGTCGCGATCCTGGTGATCGGTATGCCGGTGGGCATGGCGCTGACCAGCGCGGCGCTGGGCGCGGCCTACGGTCTGCTCCCGATCGGGTGGATCGTGCTCAACGTCGTCTTTCTCTACCAGATCGTGGAGCGCCGCGGCCTGCTCGATGCCCTCCGGCGCGGGGTATCGGGCGTCACCGACGACCGGCGACTCCAGCTGCTGCTGGTCGCCTTCTCGTTCGGAGCGTTCATGGAGGGCGCGGCCGGCTTCGGCACGCCGGTGGCCGTCACCGGCGGAATCCTGATTGCCCTCGGCTTCAAGCCGCTCGAGGCCTCGGGACTCGCCCTCATCGCAAACACCGCGCCAGTGGCATTCGGGGCATTGGGCACGCCGATCATCGCGCTGCAGGGCGTCACGGGCCTCGATCTTTACGCGCTCTCGGCGCAGGTGGGGCACCAGCTACCGGTGTTCTCGGTGATTGTTCCCTTCTGGCTGATCTGGGCCTACGCGGGGTGGCGGGGCATGCTCGAAGTCTGGCCCGCGGTGCTGGTGGCCGGGGTTTCCTTCGCGGTGCCGCAGTTCCTGGTCGCGACGCTCCACGGGCCCTGGCTGGTGGACATTGTAGCCGCCGCCTGCTCGATGGCGTGTCTCGTCGCATTCCTGAAGATCTGGAGGCCGGCATGGACTTCCGCCGTCCCGAGCGGCCGGTCGGCGGCGCCCGAGCGCCAGTGCCTCGCCCGGATGGAAGAAGTCCCCGGCAAGGCCTGGGTGCCCTGGATCGTGCTGACGGTGCTGGTCTTTGCCTGGGGAATACCCCAAGTCAAGGCCGCGCTCAACGGCCTCTCTGCGCCCAAGCTCCCGGTGCCGGGCCTGCACAATCTGGTGGAGCGCGCCCCGCCGGTCGTAGCCGTGCTCACCGCCGAGCCGGCGGTCTTCACCCTCAACTGGCTCTCGGCCACCGGCACCGCAATCCTGCTCACCGCGCTGATCACCGCAGCCTTCCTGCGATACCGGCTCCGCGAGCTTGCCCTGACCTGGCTTTCGGCACTCCGGCGGGCTCGGGCTTCGCTGCTCACCATCTCGCTGATGCTGGCCCTCGGATACGTCACCCGCTACAGCGGCGAGGACGCCATTCTGGGCCTCGCATTCGCGCAGACCGGATTTCTCTATCCCTTCTTCGGTACCATGCTGGGATGGCTTGGCGTGGCGCTGACCGGATCGGATACCTCATCCAACGTGCTGTTCGGAAGCCTCCAGACCATCACCGCGCGGCAACTCGGGCTCGACCCCGTGCTCATGGCCGCGGCCAATTCTTCCGGGGGAGTGATGGGAAAGATGATCGACGCGCAGAGCATCGTCGTGGCGGGGACAGTCACCAACTCAGACGGCCAGGAGGGCACGATCCTCAGGTACGTCTTCTTCCACAGCGTGGCGCTGGCCTCGCTGGTGGGTGTCCTCGTCATGCTGCAGGCCTACGTGCTCTAGACCTTGCGCCCTCGCGTCCTGGGGCCTTCCTCTACTACGCTTCAGCGGTCGTCGGGGCTTCCCCGGCAGGCACCATTCTCGATTCCGCGGATTGCCATGTCGCGTGCGACGAAATCCCTGATGCTGGCTCTACTGGTTGTCGCAGCCTCCTCCGCCTGCGGCACTCCTGTACCGGTGGCTGCGCCAGTACCTGCTCCGTTGGTCACCCCCGCCGAGGTGATGACCCTCCTGATCCAGCTCTCCCACGATTCCCTCCGCGGCCGGCGCACCGGATCGCCGGGCGCGACGAAGGCGGCCGCGATGATCGCCCGGGAAATGCAGCGGCTCGGCCTCGAGCCGGCGGGAGACAGCGGCTACTTCCAGCGCGTGGGACTCTATCGCGTCACCGACACCACCGGGCGGGTCCGCCTGCGGCTGGCGTCCAGCTGGGCGGCCTTTGACTCGATCCCCACCGAGCAGCGGATCTGGGCCGTCAACGTCGTGGGCCGTCTCAGCGGCTCCGAGCCAACGCTCCGCAACGAGCACATCCTGGTAGACGCACACTACGATCACGTCGGCGCCGTGGGAGATCCGGGGAACCAGTGTCAAGCGACCGGGGCGGACAGCATCTGCAACGGCGCCGACGACGACGCCTCGGGCGTGGTAGCCACGCTCAAGATTGCCCAGGCGATGCGCGGCGGAGCCCGGCCGCGGCGGACCGTGCTCTTCGCGGCGATGACCGGTGAGGAGCTCGGGCTCTTTGGCGCCCGGTGGTACGTCGACCACCCGGCGCTCCCGCTCGCCACGATGGCCGCTAACCTGGAAATAGAGATGATCGGGAGACCCGACTCTCTTGCCGGCGGACCGGGGAAGGCCTGGCTCACCGGCTACGACAAATCGACGATGGGGGACCTGCTGGCCGCGGCGGGGATCCCGCTGGTCCCGGATCCGCGGCCCGACCAGCAATTCTTCATGCGGAGCGACAACTATGCGCTGGCCCAGCGGGGAGTGGTGGCCCACACCCTGTCCAGCTTCAACCTCCACACCGACTACCACCAGGCCACCGACGAAGCTTCTCGCGCCAACGCGGCGCACATGGCGGCCGTGATCGACGCGGCGGTGCGGGCGGTGCGCCTTCTGGCCGACGGGCCAAGGCCCCTATGGAAGCCGACCGGCCGTCCCGAGCCGGCCCGACCCCGGCCCTGACGTTAGCTTGCCGGGCCGAGGCTATCCGGCGCCTTGTTGAGGATGGCCGCCAGTCGCGACGGGTCGATGTTACCGCCGGAGACGATGCAACAGATCGTGCCGCCGCCCGCCTTCCCGGAAAGCGCGGTCGCGAGCGCGACGGCCCCGGCGCCCTCGGCCACCACCCGCACCCGCTGCACCAGGGTCCGAATGGCGTGCGCCGTCTCCTCCAGCGATACCACCGCCACCCCCTCGATCAGTCCCCGCACCATGGGCCACATCTCGGGCAGCAGCCCCGAGGCGCCGATTCCGTCCACGAAGCTCGGCTGATAGGAGATTTGCTGCGGCGCGCCGGCGGCCATTGCGGCGCTGAGCGGCGCCGCGGTTTCCACCTCGCACGCGATCACTCGCGCGCCCGGGCCCAGGAATTTGAGCGTGCTCGCGATGCCCGCGGCCAGCCCGCCGCCGCCGTACGGCACCAGTACCTTCTCGACGTGGGGCAGGTCTTCCATGATCTCGACGCCGATCGTGGCGTTGCCCGCCATGACCGCCACATCGGAAACCGGATGGATAAAGTGCCCCTGCATGCCCTCGTACCGCCGCTCCAGCAGAACCCGCCACCACCGGTCGAACGAAACTGGTACGATCCGCGCGCCCAGCCGATCGAGGGCCGCGAGCTTGGCCTGGGGCGCGTGGTCGGGCACGATGGCTGTGAACGGAATGTTCCGGGTCCGGGCGCACCAAGCCAGGCCGAGCGCCATGTTTCCCGCGCTGGCGGTGTAAATCCCCTGGGCGAGCTCTCCCGGCTCGAGCGTGCCGATGGCGTTCCGCGCGCCCCGGATCTTGAACGATCC
>JAYUAL010000386.1:0-3553 GCA_043741355.1 Gemmatimonadales bacterium
CCCCGCTGCGCCTTACAGGGATCGACTCGTACGTCTTATAGCTATCACATCTGCTAAAGCGCCACGTCGTCGTTCTTGACGCCGGCCCGTGATGCGGTACTGTAGTCATCGAGACCCCCTTCTCGGTGGACTACCATGCGAAAAGCAGTCAGCGGTTTTGTCGATGTTCTGTGGCCGCGAGGGTGAGATTCCAAATCACATTGCGCGCCCGGTGCGCCGCAGGCCCGGTCCAGCGAGCAATTTTGGCGACGGTCCCGCGATGCGCCCGAATGCTGACCTCCGGGTGTCCCATCTCGAGTGCCAGCAATGCGAGGTCCGTTGGCACGGGGCCCGGCTCGGGCAAGAGGAGGTTTGTATTGGGGACTCTCCAGCGGTGAATCAAGGTATCGGCCTCTCGCAAGCGGCCCTGGTCGCGCAAGCTCAGCAGCAGGAGCCACCACGCATCCCCCCGAGTGTCCTTGTTCGGGCTAGGAATCTCCCCAATCAGCTCTCCTCGGGGATCGATCTGGTGCTGGTGCAGGGCAGGCCCGCGTGCCAGTCCGGACGGCTGCAGGCAAAGCACGGCGTGGCCATCCGGTACTAGCGCAAGCCCGCCTTCGCCTTCGCCAGCTCGTAGCGCTCCCTGAATTGTGGATCGGCGTGGCGCCAGGCGCGCTCCACGGCGCGATAATGGAAGGTGGCGCTATCGCGCTGTCCCGCCAGCTCGAAGGCGTGCGCCAGCTCCTCGCGCAGCTCGGTATGGGTGACGTGGGTATTGCCGCCGTCCACTCCTCCACGAAGCGCCGGCCGGAGGATCGCGATAGCCTCCTCGGCGCGCCCGAGCGCCAGAAGGCTCCGGGCCATCAACAGGTTGGTGCGGGTCAGTCCATCCGTCGTGGAAAAGAGCGATCGCTGAAACGCATCGACCGCTTCCTGGTGGCGTCCCTCTCGCTGCCAGAGCACCCCGCGCAAGAAGTGGCTGAGCCGGGCATCCCGCCCGAAGCTGCTCAACTGGCCGAGGGTCTCCACCGTGTCGGCCAGGCCCCGCGTGGCTCCGGTATCGCCCGCCATCGCATACGCCATGCCCGCAAGGGTCAGCATCCAGGCGCTGACCCGGGCAACATGACCCGGTACCGCATCGGCTCGAGCCCGCGCCCGAGGCGAGATCTCTCGGTACACCCTGGCCGCCTCGGACCAGCGACCCATCTCCATCGCCAGGACGGCAAGATTGATCCCTTCGACCCCGAGGTCCTGCACGGTGCGATCCGACCCGGGGATTCTCCCGGTCTGCGCTAGCGCCAGCGCCTCGCGCAATCTTCCCTGATTCCTGAGGCTGATCAGCATCAGCCAGCGACCCTCGGCGCGTTCGTCCCGAGAGGCACTGAACAATTCGGAGAGCAGCTCGCGGTCCGCTTCCTCCAAGCGGCCCCAGCGGATCAAGTCCCGATCCAGGAGTCCGCGTACCGACGGGCTCCCGGTGCTGAGCGCGGCTCCCCGTTCAAACGCGCGCTCGGCTTCGGTCCTGCGTCCCTGCCGGAGCAGCGGCTCCACCAGATTGATCCATGCGGCGGCTTCCTCAGGACGGAACCCGATCAGGCGTCGCATGCTCCGCTCCGCCGCCGGAAGCGAATCCCACCACATATAGGTCTGCGCGAGGGCGCTCAGGGTGGTGCACACGCGGCAGAAGGGCCCGGTCGTGGCCCCAGCCGCCGAGTCCAGCATGACTGCTCGGTTGTACGCCGCTACGGAGCCAGGCCAGTCTCCCGCGTGAAAACGCGCAGCACCCAGCAGGTACTGCCCATCAGGATCTGCGGGATAGCGCACGCTCAGCGTCTCGGCAACGGCGATTCGCCGAGAGATCGGCCCGTCCAGTTCGGCGGCGGATCCCTCGATCAGGAGCCGCTCCCGGTCAATGGTGCGATGGGCGAGGCGCTTGGCCCTGCTCAGATCCATTTGGGATTGAGCGTCATCCACCCGGCTGCGGCCGAGTTGCCAGACCCAGTACGCCGCCATGGCAAAGGACGAGTCGCGCTGCAGCGCGGCCGACATCAGGCGATGAGCCGCGGTCGCATCGAACTGGTAGTACGCCCTGAGTCCTTCCTCATACAGAAGGTAGGCTTCCGGGGAGGCGGTTCGGACCGCGCTGACCGCCTCGCGGCCCGATGCCAGACGAAAATCGCGCGCGATGACGGCGGTGGCGCTGTCCACCAGGTCATAGGCATCGTGGGCTCGAATGACATACCCCCGCCGAACCACGCCCGAGGCGAGCGCCACCCTTCGCAGCCTGAGCACCAGGCCGGAAGGCTCGCGCACCATTTCGCCTTCGATGACCTCCGCTGCGCCGGCGCGCCGCGCGGCATCGCTGGTCGATCCCACGGCCGTATCGGCGCCGCGCGGCATCAGCTCGAGCAGCCGTGAATTCGCGACGACTTGAAGTCCCTCGACGCCGCCGAGTCCGGTCGCCAGCATGTCGCGCAAGACCGGTCCCGTCGCGAGCATCTCGGTGGCGGGCCGAATGGCTCCGACGGCCAGAATGGGCCGGGTCACCGTGGCCGGTCGGACCAGCTGATACGCCGCGACGATCAGTGCGCCCCCCCCGACCCCCGCCAGGAGCAGGGTGAGCCTGCGCTTTCTCGCGGCCGGTCGCGGTGCAAGCCCTGAGTGAGCTGCTTGAGCCGGCCCGGCATCGTCGCGGGTCCCTGCGGTTTCCCGGGATTCCGGTGTCGAGGAAAGGTGGGGAGGGGCAGCGCTCGACTTGCGCAGCGTGGCTTCGAGCTGACGTACCGTGGGATCGACCTCCACATCCAGCTCGCGCCGCACCACATCCTGATGAATCCGGGCCTGAGCCAGGGCGCGCGCCCGATCCCCTCCGCCGGCCAGCGCCCGCATGTGGCCGGCAGCATACCGGGCGCTGAGGGGGTCGAGCTCGGTGAGACGGTACCACCAGCGAATGGCGTCCTGGTGACGACCCTCCGTGTCCGCCTGCTCGGCGAGCTGCTCGATCGCCCGGAGCGCCAGCATATGCAGCCGGGACCGCTCGGTTTCAGCCCAGCGCTCGAACTCGGTTCCGCCCGGTGCGTAGAAGCCGTCCAGGAACGGTCCGGTATAGAGCTCCGCGGCAGTCTTGAGATCCCCGCCGGCGAGAGCCTCCAGCATCTCGCCCACATCGCTCGACACTCCGGGGTCCAGCCGAAGCTCCGGCGCAGTGCTGACCCAGTCGCGGCCGGTCTCGCGCTTGAGGCGGTAGAGCGACTGAGACAAAGTGTGCCGGGCTTGTTCCTGATCCGACTCGGGCCACAGAATCCCGATCACCCGATCGCGTGATACGCCCCGCTTCCCCGCCGCGGCGACCAGGGCCAGCAGCCCCAGCTGTCGCGGGCCCAGCGGAGGGGGCGGGACGACGGCTTCGATCCACAACCCGCCAAATGTCTTGAGCCGCAAGAGCTTCCGTGGCGTGATGGCCGGGTGATGAGGGTGTGATCCGGGCGTGATGAACGCGCGCTAGCGTCCCTGTGATTCTACCGGCGGGACCCGGGATTCGGCAAGCCGGATCGCCCCGGCCTGCTCCACCCAA
>JAYUAL010000387.1:0-3551 GCA_043741355.1 Gemmatimonadales bacterium
AGCTCCCGCGCGCTCGCGTCCAGGCGCTCGCGATTCTCGCGGGAAAGCGCGCGCAGCCGCTGGTTTCGCTTCACGCCCTCACCCGCTCCCGCGGTCAGCGCGGCGGACAGCTCCACCATCCGGGCGGAGTCGGTCGCCATCTCCTGGATCGTCTGGGCCATCTCCGCCGACTGCTGGCTCAGGTCGGTGGAGGTCTGCGCCATCTGCTCCGACGACGCCGTCATCTCCTCCGAGTTCGCCGTGAGGTCGAGCGCCATATTGGCCGTTTCGGAAGCCGTGGACTTGATCGCGACGGTGAGGTTGCGGAGACCTCCGATCATGGCGCTGGTGGCCCTTCCCAGCCGGCCGATCTCATCGTCGGCGGTGGACGGGGGCAGGCGAATCGACAGGTCGCCCGCCGCCACCGATTCCGCCGCGGCGGCGAGCTGGGCGACGGGCATCGCGATGCGCCGGCTCATGAAGGAGTTCACCGCGGCGAGGGCGCCAAGCAGCAGCAGGAAGACAGTCAGCCCGGCCATGCCGAGGGCGGTATTGGAGTTCCGGAGCTCGGCCTGGGAGAGGGACTCGGGGGCGTGCGCTACCACCCGCCAGGTGTTCCGATTTGTGGTGCGCACCGAGGCGCGCTGCACGGTGCCGTCGTTATACCGAACGACGGCCGTGGCATCCGCGCGCGGCACGCCATCGTGGCCGGGCATCGGCTTGAGGTCGGCGGTCTTCTCGGAGCTGGCGATCACCCGGCCCGCGCTGTCGATCACCTCGAGGAGAACAATCCCCGGAGTCCCTGCCGCACGGACCGCCTTCTCGAGCGCGGCCAGCCCGTAGACCACCTTCATCACGCCGACCGGCGGCGCGTTCTCTCCCTCGCGCACAGCGCTCGCGACCGAGATCGACACCTGCTTGGCCGACTCGTCGTAGGCTGCGGTGGCCGGGGTGCGGCCGCTGTCCCGGGCCTGCCGCCACCACGCCTCGTCGCTCTGAACGAAGTCGGAGGTTCGTTCGGTGGTGATCGCGTTGTAACCGTGAATGTCGGTGACCAGCACCTCGGCGAGGTCGAGGGAGGCGGCGCGGTCGAGGAGGAACCGGCGGGTGCGCGGGTCGACGTCAAGCGTCCGGGTGGAGTCGAAGCGCTTCTCGAGGACCTCGATGGGTTGCCCGACCAGGCCGAGTTGGGCTGCCCGGGTTGCGCCGAGCTGGGCCGCGTCGACGACGCCGGGGAGTGACGCGAGGAGCTGGACCTGCCGGTCCCGTTCCGCGAGGACGCCGTCGACCATGATCGCCGCCTGCGCGGCGGCCTGGAGGACGCCGGCGTCGGCGCGCCGCATGATTCGGTCCTTGATGAGACGGCTGCCCACCCCCGCCATGCCGGCCAGAAGGAGGAAGAGCGCCACACCGATCCAGATGACGATGCTGCGGCTCAGCGAGCTGGTGGAACTCGAAGATTGGGGGTCTATCGACACGCCTCAAAGTATAGGGAGGCGCGGCCGGAGGCGGTATGTCCCTGCCTGCCAGCGGGCTCGCTTGACCCCTGCTTGACCGACTGCACCGAGGCTTCCTGGCGTCCGTCATGCCCGCCGCCGCCGCGCTTGCCGGCACTGGACCGCACCTATCCGGAATTCCTAGCCGATCTGACGGAGCTGAACCGGAAAGGTGGGGGGAGGCGGCCCACCGGCACGAACCCGTTGCCCCAACACCAAGAAGCCCCACCGGACCGAGCGTCCGATGAGGCTTCGACTTTCAGTTCTATGGGCCCGGAGGGAGTCGAACCCACGACCTCTTGCTCCGGAGGCAAGCGCTCTATCCAGCTGAGCTACGGACCCGAACTGCGGGGAATGGGGAGCGGGGAACGAAGTCTATTCCCCATACCCTCCAAAATCGGGGCGCCGGGATTCGAACCCGGGACCTCCTGCTCCCGAAGCAGGCGCGCTACCAGGCTGCGCTACGCCCCGTCAAGGACGGCCGGACGGTCAGTGAGGTCGGACGGACGAACTTCTCCCACTGACCGCACCGACCGTCCGACCTCACTGTCCAGCCGGAATGCGCCCTGAGGGATTCGAACCCCCAACCTTCTGATCCGTAGTCAGATGCTCTATCCAGTTGAGCTAAGGGCGCGGCTGACCAATGGGCGGTACAAGATTCGAACTTGTGACCTCTACGATGTCAACGTAGCGCTCTAACCAGCTGAGCTAACCGCCCCCAAGACGGAAAGACGGACAGTGGGGTCAGACGGACAGGAGGCCTGTGCGGATCCGGTCTCACTGTCCGTCCGTCCGACTGTCCGTCCTCTTGCATAGCGGGGGTGGGATTTGAACCCACGACCTCCGGGTTATGAGCCCGGCGAGCTACCAGACTGCTCCACCCCGCGACGTTATCTCGGCTGGACGGTGAGGTCGGTGGGGACAGTGAGGACTGTGTCCTGGTCCGTCCGACTGTCCTCACCGTACTGTCCGTCCGCCCTCTCAGAGCGGGAAACGGGACTCGAACCCGCGACCCCAACCTTGGCAAGGTTGTGCTCTACCAACTGAGCTATTCCCGCGGACCGAACGGGCTCCAACCTACTGGGTTCCGGCCGCCCTTCGCAACGGCATTTTGTCGCGCCTGCGGTCGCGCCACCGACGCGAATGGAGGCGAGGGGGATCGAACCCCTGACCTCGTGAATGCCATTCACGCGCTCTCCCAACTGAGCTACGCCCCCGCTATATTCTGCTGCCCGCCGGGAGCGCGGCCGCAGCACGGCAAGGTAGTTGCCGTCCATAGGCATGTCAAGCAAACACACTGCGTTATGCTATGTCCAACAGCCCCACCAGGCCCCCGCCCGTCGAGGGTGTAGCCGCGATGACCAAGCCGAGGAGCCGGAAGCGCGACCGCACGGCCTCGATCGGCGGCTACGACGCGGAACGCGACATCCTCGACCTCTATCTTCACGAGGTGGCCCGGTCGCCGCTCTTGACTCCGGCCCAGGAAATCGCCGTCGCCCGACGGGTGCGAGCCGGGGACGAAGCTGCGAAGCACGAACTGGTCATCAAGAACCTCCGGTTCGTGATCTCAGTGGCCAAGAAGTACCAGAACCGGGGCATCGCCCTGGTGGATCTGATCGGTGAGGGCAACCTCGGTCTCCTGACCGCGGCCGGGAAGTTCGATCCGGACCACGGCGTCAAGTTCATCTCCTACGCCGTCTGGTGGATCCGCCAGGCCATTCTGTCCGCCGTGGCGCGGCACGGCCGCACCGTCCGGGTGCCGCTCAACCGGACCGCGGATCTCTCCCGCGTCATCCGCGCCACTGAGACCCTTCGTCAGCAACTGGGCCGAGAACCCACCGCGGAGGAGATCGCCGCCGCCCTGGGCCTCTCGGTGGAGCTGGTGCAGTCGCTCGCCTCGCTCAACACCGTCGAGGTCCGGCTCGACGCACCGGCCACCGTCGGCGGCGATCGCGCCACGATCGAGCGTTTCATGGCCCTGGAGCAGGCGGACACCGAATCGCAGGTGATGGATCAGTTCCTTCGCGAGGAGATCGAGGCGGCCCTCGCTACCCTGAGTCCCCGGGATGCCAGGGT
>JAYUAL010000388.1:0-8264 GCA_043741355.1 Gemmatimonadales bacterium
GGCCCGGCGCGGCGCACCCTCTGGGACCAGATCAAGGCGTTCCTGCCGGTCGAGGCGCGCGTCTTTGGAGAGACGCCATGGAAAGTCTATTCCACGTTGCTGATCTTCGAGCCCTCCTTCGGAGGAGGTAGCGCGCTCGAGCACCAGAGCTCCCACGTGGGCATCTATCATCCCGGGTTCATGGGCACGCCGCTGCTGGCCTCCATCACCGCGCACGAGATCTTTCACGCTTGGAACGTGAAGCGGCTCCGGCCGGCGGAGATGGTGCCGTACCGCTACGACCAGCCCGAACCGACGACGCTGCTCTGGGTGAGCGAAGGGATCACCGACTATTACGCCGACCTGGCGCTGGTGCGGGGCGGCGTCATCGACTCGACCGTGTTCCTCGCCCTCACGGACGGGAAGCGCCAGAAGGTGGACGGGCTTCCGCCGGTGGCGCTGGAGGACGCTTCGCTCTCGACCTGGATCCACCCCACCGACGGCACCGCGGACGTCTACTACGACAAGGGGTCGCTGGCGGGGCTCCTGCTCGACATCCAGATCCGCGACGCCAGCGACAACCGAAAATCGCTGGACGATGTGATGCGGGGGCTGTACCGGAGCGCCTACCAGAACGGCAAGGGCTTCAGCACCGAAGAATGGTGGGCCGCGGTGAGCGCGGCGGCCGGGGGCCGCTCCTTCGCCGACTTTGCCGCGCGCTACGTGGACGGCCGCGAGGCATTTCCCTGGAACCGGATCGGGCCGCTCGCCGGGATGCACTATCGGGCCGACTCGACCCGCGAACTTCGGCTGGGCATCAACACCATCGCAGACAGCAGCCGGGTCTTTGTCACCGCGGTGACCCCGGGCAGCGCCGCCCTCGAGGCCGGCCTCGAGCCGGGCGATCAGCTGATCAAGGTGGGGGATATCGAAGTCAAGGACGACAACTTCGGGGTGCTCTACCGCAGCCGGTACGGCAACGCCGAAGGTACCAGGCTCCCCATGGTGATCCGGCGGAACGAGACGGAACGGACCCTCGAGGTGGCGGTGCGGCGCGAGCTGGTGGTGAACGTGGCGCTGGAATGGGACCCCCGGGCGGGGGCCAAGGCGCTGCGGATCAGAGAAGGGATTTTGAAGGGGAGAACGGACCCCTGACTATTGCGATTTTTTCGCCTCGCTCCCGGCCAGCGCCAGCAAGCCCCGCTGGGTCGTCCCGCGGCGTAGCAGCTCCAGGGCGGTCTTGATCTGCGAGTCGCCGGCCGCTGCCCGGCGGAACGCCGCCGAATCTCCGAACGCCAGGCTGGTGAATCGCTGATCGAGCGTCCGATCGATCACCGCCTGGGCAGCGTCGAACTGGGCCCGGGTGATCGCCACCTTGGCCTTGATCAGGCGATCGAAGAATTCGTTCCGCATTGCCGGGGTGATGACGAAGTTGGGCTGCAGCCGGGGCTTCATCTCCAGGGCGTAATTGTACAGCGTCACGTACCACTGCCCGAAGAAAGGGTTCACTGCCTTGGCCAGCTCGCGCTCCCCCGCCGTGGCGGTGTCGGGCGTGACCAGGACGTCCGGGGTGATTCCGCCGCCGCCCAGGATCTTCCGGCCCGCGTCGGACTTGAAGACCGGCCGCTTCCGCGCCGAGTCGCCCGGGACGGAGTCGCTGGCGTACTCGACGAATCGGTCATCACCCAGGCGGTCGTGCTCGGCCTGGATCGAGCGCCCGCTCGGCGTGTACCACTTTCCGGTGGTCAGCTTCACAAACCAGCCGCCCTCCAGCGGAAAGAGCGTCTGCACCAGTCCCTTGCCGAACGACGTCGTGCCCACCACCAGCCCCCGGTCGTGGTCCTGCAGGGAGCCGGCCACGATCTCGGACGCCGAGGCGGTACCGCCGTCCACCATCACCACCACCGGCATCGAATCGATAATCGAAGGACGCGTCGCCGAGGCGATCTCGGGCTCCTTGCCACGATGCCGCACCACGACGATCTCCTGGCCCGGCTTGAGAAAAAGATCGCTGATCTCCAGCGCCTGATCCAGGGAGCCACCCCCATTGCCCCTCAAGTCGAGCACGTACGACCTGGCGCCGCGGCGCTTCAGGTCGAGCAGTGCCCGGGCCACGTTCTCCGCCGCCGACTCGTTGAAGCTCTGGAGCGGGATGTAGCCCACGCCGTCATCGAGCGTGAGGGTAAAGGGCACCGCCGGAACCCTGATCACCGCCCGCTTGAAGTGGCCTTTGATCGGCTGGGGCGCACCGGCACGCTGAAAGACGACGTCCACGGTCGTGCCCGGCTTACCCACCAGCCGGTCGGAGACCTGCTGGAGCCTCATGCCGGTTACCACCACGGAATCGACCGAGATGATGTGGTCGCCGGGGAGAACGCCGCCGGCTTCCGCCGGGGTGTTGGGGAACACTCTCGCCACGACGATCTGGTCGTCCTGGGGCTCGATCTGCATGCCCAGGCCGCCATAGTTGTTCCGCAGGGTGTTCCGCTGGAACGAGGCGATTTCCTCGGGAGAATACAGATCGGCGTAGGGGTCCTTGAGGTTCTTGATCATCCCCCGCGCCGCCTTCTCGTAGATGGCGCTCCGGGAGAGCGAGTCGACCGAGTTATCCTCGATCCGCTGCAATACTTGCGCAAACAGCCTGGCCCCATCCTGGGCGGCCTTGGGGTTCTGCCGCAAGAAGGCGCCGGCCACCAGCGGGACCGCCAGGAAGGCGCCTATGATGGCTAATCGTCGCATGCGCATGCTGCACTGCTCCATTGCCACAGGACGACGGCGCGACGGTCGCCGGGATGGCGCCGTCGCGCGAGCGTCTACCAGTCCATTGCCTTAAATACGTTAATGGGACCGCCGGGGATTCGCCAATTGGTTGTGCCGTCCCCTGCCCCTTGACATGATTAGCTCCGGGAGAGGTATTGAAGCGCCCGTCTCTCGGTCATTCCCGGCCCGATTCCAACCCTTCCCGGAGGCGACATGCCACTCGTGCGGAAAGTCATCACTGCCCTGGTCCTGCTGGCGGTGTCGTCCATCCTGCCGCTGGCCGCCCAGAGCGGCCGGATTCGAGGCCGCGTCTCCGACAGCGCCGGCGCGGCGGTGCAGGGCGCGGTCGTGACGGTGGACGGCACCCAGCTCCGGGCTATGGTCGGGGCTTCCGGCGGCTACGAGATCCGGGGCGTTTCTCCCGGCACCCATACCGTGCGGGCCCGCACCATCGGGTTCAAGGGGCTGGCGGTCCAGCTGGTGGTGCCCGCCGGTGGAGAAATCCAGCACGACTTCGTGCTGTCCCGCAGCATCGTGCAGCTCGACCCGGTCAACGTGGTGACCGGCTCCCGGGCCCGCCACACTGCCGCCGAGGAGCTGGCCGTGCCGGTGGATGTGTTCGGTTCCGAAAAAATTCGCAACCAGGGCACCAGCGAGACCGCGGCGGTCCTGGCCCAGCTCTCTCCCTCGGTGAATTTCCCCCGGCAGAGCGTCGCCGATGCCAGCGACATCGTGCGGCCCTTCACCCTGCGGGGCCTGAGCCCCGACCATGCCCTGGTGCTGGTCAACGGGTGGCGCCGCCACCGGACCGCCCTGGTGCACAACTTTGCCGCGGGGATGGGCGCCGGATCGAGCGGGGTGGACATGAACGCCCTCCCGGCGAGCGCGATCGACCGGATCGAGGTGCTGCGCGACGGCGCGGCGGCTCAGTATGGCTCGGACGCGATCGCCGGCGTGGTCAACCTGGTGATCAAGGAGGGCGACTTCTCTCCCTTCGTCCGGGCCGATCTGGGCCGCTATCTGACCGGGCCCTTCCCCGACGACGGCACCACCTACAATGTGAACGGGGGCTGGGGAATCCCGGTCGGTCGCGGCTCCATCAGCCTCTTCGGCGAATTCCGCCACCGCAACCCCACCAATCGGGCCGGCGCCGATCCGGGAGACCAGGTTGTGGCCGGTGACGCCGACCAGATCGACGCCATCGGCAAGGTCATCAAGAAGAACAACCCGGTTCCTCAGCCGAATCACCACTGGGGCGACGGCCTCGCGAAGGACGGACTCGGCTTCCTCAACGCCCGCTTCCCGATCAACCCGTCGGGCTCGAGTGAGTTTTACGCCTTCGGCGGTTACAGCCACCGGGTCGGCACCGGCAACGGGTTCCGGCGCCAGGCGATTTCCGACCGGAACTGGCCCGCCATCTACCCGCTCGGATACCTGCCCGAGTTCCACCCGACGGTGAAGGACGCTTCCGGCGCCGCCGGCGTGCGTGGCACGGCGGGCGGCTGGTCCTACGACCTGGGCGGATCGTTCGGCTACAACAGCTTCGGGTACGACCTCCGCAACACCATGAACGTGTCGCTGGGCCCATGTCTGCAGACGGCTTGCGCGCCAGGCCTCGACGGCATCCTGGGAAACGCCGATGATCCGCGGATTCCCAACAAGACGTCGATCAATGCCGGCACACTCAAACTCAACGAGCTGGTGACAGCGCTCAACATCGCCAAACCGGTGCGCGTCGGGCTGGCCGCCGATCTCAACATCGCAACCGGAATCCAGTTCCGCCGGGAGAACTACCAGATCGTGGCCGGGGAGAAAGCCTCATACATTCAGGGTGGTTACCTCAACCGGAACGGAGATCCCGCGCCGCCCGGTTCCCAGGTCTTCGGGGGCTTCCAGCCCCAGAACCAGGTGAACGCCCACCGGCAGAACGTGGGCGCCTACCTCGACCTCGAGACCAACCTGTCCGCTTCCCTCCTTGCCAACGTGGCGGGACGATTCGAGAACTACAGCGATTTCGGCTCGAAGCTGACTGGAAAGGTGGCGCTCCGTCTGGCTCCTTCGAAGCGGGTGACCCTCCGCGCCGCCGCCAGCACCGGGTTCCGCGCCCCGTCACCCAGCCAGAGCTTCTATGGCGCCACCATCACGAACTTCGTCCTCGACCCGGGGACCGGACGGCAGAAGCCGGTTGAAGGCGGAATCTTCCCGGTTTCCACCCCCGCCGCGGCCGCGCTGGGCGCCAAACCCCTCAAGGCCGAGACCTCGGTCAACCTGAGCGCGGGGCTGGCGGTGAGCCCCACCGACCGGTTCACGCTCACGGGCGATCTGTTCTACGTCAAGCTGAAGGGACGAATCATCCTCACCGGCGTGCTGGGCGGAAGCGGCGTGGTGCAGATCCTCCAGAATCAGGGCATCAACAATGTCGAGACGGCCCAGTATTTCACCAACGCGCTCGATACCAGGACCACCGGGGTGGACCTCACCGCGGCCTGGCGGGTGCCGATGGCCGAACCCCAGCGCCTCGAGCTGTCGGCCGCGTTCAACTGGACCAAGAACCGCATACTCAACGTCAAGGAGCCGCCCGAGCTGGCGGGCACCGGAGCGGTGCTCTTCGACCCCTATGTCTCCGGAGGGCGGATCGCGCTGGAGAGGGAGCGCCCGGACTGGCGCACCACCCTCACCGCCGAGCACGGTCACGGCAGGTTCAATGGAGTGCTGCGGTACGCGATGTACGGTCCCTATACCACGTCACAATTGAGCGGGGTGGGTCCGGAGGGCGGCTGTGCTGATTGCGTGCAGCGGATCGGCTCGGCGGGGTTGCTCGACCTCGAGCTCGGCTACCTGCTGCCGGGAAACCTCAACCTGGCGATCGGGGCCAAGAATCTCCTGGACAAGTACCCCGATCGCCTGAACGCCGACAACAGTTTCGGAATTTTTCTGTATCCCCAGCCGTCGCCCTATGGATTCAACGGGCGGTTCGTGTACACCCGGCTGGAGATGACCATCGGGCACTGAGCCGCAGGCTCAGCCTTTGGTGAGGATTTCCTCGATGAGCGCGAGGGCACGCGGGTCGTCCGACTGACCCAGCCAGAAGAGCGCCTTGCGCCGCACCTTGGGGTCTTTGTTGGAACGAGCTAGTCGAATCAGGATCGGCACCCCTTTGTCGGCGGGGAGCTGGGAGAGCGCGAAGACCGCCTGGTCCCGTACTTCCCGGTCCTGATCCTCGTCATCGGCCAGGTCGGAGAGGCCCCTGGTAGCGGCGTCGCCGGCCTCCTGGCTGAGCCAGAACACCGCATCCTTTCGATTCGCGGTGGGGGCCGCGGTATTCTTGGCGATGACCAGCAAGTCGGGCCAGACCACCGCGCTGTCGGCGATGATCGCGGCGAAGATGGCTTGGCCGGCCCGGCGCTCTTTGCCGGCGAGCGCGACCAGCGCCTTGGCCGCCGCGGGCGCCGACACCGTGCCCAGGTCGGTGATCCCGGCGCCGTCGTTGCGCCAGTCCCCGCCCACATACACCCGGACCCGGGTGATCGAGCCGCCGAGCTTGGTGATCGCGACCCGCGCCGGCCCCGGGTCACAGGGACGCTCGCGCCATCCGCCCTTACCGCTCCACTCGCCGATGTAGTTGTTCTCTCCTCGCGAGCGATCCCGGATGAAGGTCTCGCCGTCGCCGCAGATTCCGTCCTTGACCGCGTAGGCCAGCCGGACCGTGCCGTCCACCGCCGCGGCGATCCGGTCACCGATTCCCTGGCCCGCGGCGGTGGACGCGCAGGCGAGCAGGAAGAGGCCGGTACTGCCGAAGACATGGCGCATGACTCGCTCCCCTCTCACGGCTTTTCGAGCAGGCTGGCCAGGAAGTCCGCTGCCCGCGGATCGCCCGACTGGCCCAGCCAGAAGATTGCCTTGGACCGGAGCTTGGCGTCGGTCTCGGTCCTGGCGATGGAGAACAGCTTGTCCACCGCCGCCTTCTCGTCGCGCTGGGAATAGACGAAGATGAGCTGCTCCTTCATCTCCCGGCTGGGCATCTTCTCGTAGAGGTTATAGAGATCGACCCCGGGCGAGTCGCTCTGCCCCACCCAGAACAACGCCTTCTTGCGGAGCTCGATGTCCTCGTTCACGTCGCCGGCCACCTGCATCAGCCAGCGCTCGCTCTCCCGGCCCTCGATCTGGGAGACCGAGAAGAGGATTTTGTCGCGCGCCGACTCGTTCTTGAGCTGGGTGTAGAGCGTCTTCAGGAAGTTGAGGCGATCGGGATCGTCGCCCTGCCCGATCCAGAAGATCGCCTTCTCCCGCAGGTCTTCGGAAACATTGCTCCGGAGCGCAAAGTCCCTGAGCGCCTGACGGGCCTTGGGCGCGTCTTGCTGGGAGAGCGCGAAAATCGCCTTGTCCTGGAGCACCGGGTCGGCGGAGCTGCGCAGGATCGAATCGAGCGCGGCAACCGCCTTGGGCGAGTCCACCTGGGAAAGCCACCAGACCGCCTGCTCCCGCACTTCCCGGTCGGGATCGCTGCGCGCGGCGGCCAGCAGAATGTCTTCGGTTTCCGGGGTCTCGTGCTGGGAGACCATGAAGACGGCCTTGCGGCGGAGGCATACGGAGCCCTCGTCCCGGCGGGCCAGCACCTTTTTCAGGATCGGCACGGCGCGGTCCGCGTCCATCGACAGGAGCGCGTTGAGCGCCGCCGCCTGGGTCTCATCTTCGTTGTCGCAGCGGTCCCGGGAGCCCTTGCGGTGGCCCGAGCCCGCGATCGGCGGCATCGGCGCCGTGGGCGGCGTTCCCGCGATGGCCGGAGTCGGCGGAACCGGTGGAGCCCCCGCCCGCCCGGCAATCCTCGCAATGTCGGCTGCGGAGGTCTCGTCTCCACCGCGAGCCAGGTCCCCCCGGATCCTGGTCGCCAGCTCGTCGGCATCGCTCCGGGTGCTCGCGGTGGGTGCCTTCTGCTTCTGCTGGGCCAGCACGTCCAGCGCCTTCTTGAGCGACGTCTCTCCACCGCGGCGGCGCAGCGCGTAGGCCTGGTAGTAGTAGGCGTCACCGGCATAGGCCGACATGGGATACTTGGCGTACACGTCTCCGAAGAGGTTTGCCGCTTCGGCGTAACGGCCGCGGTTGAGCGCGCTCCGGGCGTCCTTGTACAGGGCATCGGCCGGATCCTGCGAGGCCCAGGGTGCCGGGGCCGAAATCTGGAAGTCCTCATCGTCGAAGTCGTAACGCCCCGTCATCCGGAGACCCTGGAGGCGGACGTCGGCGCGGGCCAGCGCGGCGTGGCCCCGCGCCATGCCGGCCCGCGCCTGCGCCAGGGCGGGAGCCGCCCGATTCAGCCCGGCGCCGGCCATGGCCAGGGCGGGCGCCACCCGGTCCAGTGCGGACGCGGCGCGGGCCTGGGCACTCGCCACCACCGGGCCGATCCAGCTCAGATCGGGAACCCGGACCACGACTGGGGGGGCGGTCTGGGCCGCCGCGCCGGCCGGCGCCAGCGAGAGGGCAAGAATGAGTGAACGGGCAATCGACATGGTGGAGCTCCTTACAGGCGA
>JAYUAL010000389.1:0-3532 GCA_043741355.1 Gemmatimonadales bacterium
CTCCGGCGGGTTGCGCTGCAGCGCGGAGTCGTGCGCAGGGGCTACGTCGTTCGCGCGAGAGACCGTTACGCCATTGTAGACAGTGCGGCCGCCGCGATCGCCCGCGATCTCAACTTTACCCCACCGCTGACGACCGTCGCGGAGTCCCGGACGGCATCTCCGGCGGCGTACGCGCTGTATGACGAGGGCCTCCGCGCCTATTTCGGCTACGATGCACCCGCTGCCTATCGGTTGATGAAGGCCGCCGTGGCGCGCGATTCGGACTTCGCCATGGCGGCGTATTACGTCTGGCAGCTGGGTCGCGCGTACGAGCCGGAATCCACCTGGACCCGCGCGATTCATCGCGCCGAAGCGCTTGCCTTGCGAACCATCGAACCGGAGCGCCTCCTGATCCAGGGCTCCGTGGCGGAGCTCGAGGCGCCGCTCCAATCCGCCGTCGCCATCGCGGAGACGCTCACGGTCAAGTATCCCACCCTTCCCGAGGGTCACCTGCTGCTCGGCGTGGTTCGAGGCCGTCAGGGAGATTGGGCCGGCTCGGTGTCAGCGTACCATCGCGCCTTCGCGCTCGATTCTGCCGCGGGGGCCCTCGCCAGTCCCTCGTGCCGGATTTGCACGGCCATCGGCGGGATGGCGGAATCCTATATATGGTGGGACTCGGTGGGAGCGGCCGAGCGGTGGGGCAGGAAACTCATCGCGCAGAGGCCCCAGGAGCCGCAGACCTGGAGTAACCTGATCGAGCCACTCCTGCGCCAGGGCCGGAGAGCCGAGGCCGAGGCGGCGTTCAGCCAATCGGTACGGTCGAGTAACCCGGATGCCTGGCCAGGGCAGCTCGAGCGCGACCTGCTGCGATGGGGCCGCTATGAGGAGGCCGATCGCCAATTGATCGAGGCGATTGCGAGCCGGAGCGCCGACATTCGCGGCGATGCCTCGTGGCTGCTGCTGCTCAGCCTTCGCGATCAGGGCCGTCTGCTGGAAGCGGACAGCATGATCCATCTCTGGCGGATACCCAATACGACACAAGCCATTCCCCACCCGGATGCCGACCCCATCGATCTTGCGATGCTTTCCGTCGAGATGGGCCGCCCTCAGCCATCCATTCGCGTCTTTCGGGAGAACGCCACGCGAACCGCCAAGTCTCCTGTCCTGCCCGCCTCACGAGCACGTCACCTGGTATGGAATCTGACCCTCGCGGGGACTGCGTACGCGGCGGCCGGAGACACCGCCGTCGTTCGGCGGCTGGCCGATTCGTTGGAGCTGCTCGGACCGGGCAGCAATTTCGGACGGGATGGGAGGCTGCACTACGTATTGCGCGGGCTCCTGCTCCAGCGGGAGGGCCGCCACGCGGAGGCGGTGGATGCGTTTCGGCGCTCGCTGTTTTCGCTGACCGACGGCTACACCCGCACCAACCTCATGATGGCACGGAGCCTCCTGGCGCTAGGGCGCAACGCCGAGGCGATTGCGGTGCTCCAGCCCGCCATCCGCGGCGGAGTGGATGGCAGCAATACCTATGTGAGCCGGACCGAGCTCCACGAGGCATTGGCCCAGGCCTTCGAACAGGCGGGCCGCCGTGACAGCGCGATGGTCCATTGGCGCGCGGTGGAATCCGCCTGGCGTCACGCCGATCTGCAATTCCGGGAGCGATACCTGCGCGCTCGGCTCAAGTCGGGGCTGCAGTAGAAGGTTGCGACAGTGACCGTGTACCATTCTGCATGGACCTCGAGCTCGTCACCATCGGCACCGAGCTGTTGCTCGGATTTACCGTCGACACCAACGCTGCCTTTGCCGGCCAGGCGCTCGCGGGTGTCGGCGTGCGCGTGGTGCGCCGCACGACGGTGTCCGACGACCCCGTCCCGCTTCGGGAGGTTATTCAGGAGTCACTGTCCCACACCGGACTCATCCTCACCACTGGCGGCCTGGGCCCCACCCGGGACGATCTCTCCAAGAAGGTGGTGGCGGATCTCTTTGGACTTCCGCTCGAGTTCCACGAGGAGCTCTGGACCGCGCTGGTGGAGCGGTTCGCCCGGATGGGGCGGAGGATCTCGGACCGCAATCGCTGTCAGGCTGAGGTCCCCCGGGGGGCCGTCGTGCTGCCGAACCGCTGGGGCACCGCGCCCGGGCTCTGGATTTCCGGACCGCTGGGCGAGGTCTTCATGCTCCCAGGTGTGCCGATCGAAATGCGGGGGCTGCTCACTCACGAGGTGCTGCCCCGCCTGGCGCCTCGTGCCGGAGGCAGGGTGGTCCGCTCCCGAATGGTACGGACCACGGGAATCCCCGAGTCCACCCTCGCCGATCGGGTGAGCGAGATCGAGGACTCCCTGGCTCCCCTCACCCTGGCGTACCTGCCGGGGCTCGAGGGCGTCGATCTCCGGCTGACCGCCTGGGACACCGACCCCGCCGCGGCGGACGCGCTCCTCGATGTCGCGTCGGAGCGGCTCCGGACTCGGCTGGGGGACCATGCCTACGGCACCGGCGAGGATGATCTGGCCCGCCTGCTGGTCGATGAGTGCCGGCGGCGGGGACAGACGATCGTCGTAGCGGAGTCGTGCACCGGAGGGATGATCGGCGAACGCATCACCGCCATTTCGGGGAGCTCGGATGTATTCCTCGGCGGAGTGATCGCCTACGCCAACCGTCTGAAGACCAGTCTTGGCGTTTCCGATCGAATCCTCGAGGAACATGGGGCCGTAAGCGAGGAAACCGCCAAAGCGATGGCACAGGGCGCTCGGGAAAGGCTTGGCGCCGATCTGGCGGTGGCCGTCTCCGGAATTGCCGGCCCGGGCGGCGGATCCCCCGACAAGCCGGTGGGAACCGTCTGGTTCGCCTTCGCAAAGCAGTCCGGAGTGGAGTCGGTCCGCTACGTTTTCCCGGGTACTCGGCACGAAATCCGGGCGCGGGCGTCCCAGTTCGCCCTCTTCGGCCTCCTCCGCCACGCCAAATCGGCAGGTGCGTGAGGTACGCGGGTTGCTAGATTGCAGGGTCCTGATCCGCCCTATCTGAGAGTACGGAACCGATGACGCCCAAGGAATTTGAGGAGAGCGCCCCCGTCCAGGATGCCCCCAGTGCGAATTTGCCCGCTGAGCTCCCTGAAGGGGCCGTGTTACGGCTTGAGGACCTGTTGCGCGAAGCCCAGGACCGCCATCTCCGGCTGGCCGCCGAGTTCGACAACTTCCGGAAGCGCGTGGCCCGGGAACGGATCGAGCTCACCGACCGGGCCCAGGCCGCCCTGGTGATGAAGCTGTTGGACATCCTCGACGACCTGGACCGGGTGGCGGCCAGCGACCCGAGCACTCCGCCCGCCGCGCTCCTCGAGGCCACTACCCTGGTGGACAAAAAGCTCCGCAAGGAACTCGAAGCCGCCGGTCTGGATCGGATCGACCCGGTTGGGCAGCCATTCGATCCGTCGGTGCACGAAGCGGTCTCGGCGTTGCTCCCGCCGTCTCCAGAAGAGGATCACATCGTGGCCGCCACTTTCGCCGTGGGCTACCGGTTCAAGGGGAACCTGGTGCGCCCGGCCCGGGTGCAGGTGTACTCC
>JAYUAL010000390.1:0-3528 GCA_043741355.1 Gemmatimonadales bacterium
GTTAGAACGCTTATCCTTGGGACCAACGGAGCCGGATCCGCACTTATCCACGCAGCAGGTTAACATAATACATCTTATACGTACTATAGAATGCACCCAACAAAGAGTGGCCAGGACTTTACAGCGTTCCCTTGGTCCATTCCGCCAGCCGGACCTCGGCTTCGGCTGCGCCAGGAACCTCGCGGCCGAACTTGCTGATGATCGCTCGAAGAACGTCCGCCGCTTCCTTCTGCTTGCCGGCCAGTCGTAACGACCGGGCCTGGCCGAGCAGCGCATCGACCTTTCGGTAGTCCTCGCGGGCCAGCTCGGCACCCTTTGCGTAGGACTGGGCCGCTTCGTCGTACTTCTTGAGGTTTTCGAGTGCCCCGCCCCTCATGCTCCATGCCCCGGACGCGTAGAAGGCCGGAGGATTCTTCTCGCCGAATTTCTTGAGCTCATCCGCGGCAATCTGGGTCTGCCCGGAGGCCAGCCGCACTTCGTTGACCGCGAGCTCGGCGGCGTAGCCCGCCTCCGTGCCGCGGAAGGACTGCGCCACCCGCTGGAATTCGGTGGCGGCCACCGGCAGGTTGCCGGTCTCAAAGGCGGAGCGAGCCCGATCCAGGGCTTCGAGGGCGGCGAGCTCCTTCCGCTTTCCGGTTTCGACGAACAACCAGCCCCCGACGGCGAGGATCGCCACCGCAAGGGCGCCGTAGGTGACGAGCTTCCGGTTCTTGTCGAACCAGGCCATCATCGCGGGCTGATCGTCAGCAGCGGGGGCGGGCTTGGGCGTGGGGACGGTGGACTGCACGGTCGAAGCCATCTGGATCCTTGTTCGGGGTTCGGGGTCGAGTGCCCCCGGGGCGACTCGAACGCCCGGCCTACGGTTTAGGAAACCGCCGCTCTATCCACCTGAGCTACGGGGGCCAAGCCATTGAATCTATCGGACTTGCGTAGGGCGGGTCAATGAGGCGATTTCAGCGAGGCCAGCGTGACCGCCCCGCCGTCGGGTTCGCAACCTACGAGATCCAACTACCTGATTTCAAAGGTCATATACAACTCCACCTCGTCAGACTTCTCGGTAATATGTAGTTCCGTGACCGAGGCGCCAGGTGGTCCCCGCTTGATGACCTGTTCGAATTCCTCCAGTTGACCGGGGCTTCCCTCGGCCAGCGCCTCCACCCTGCCCCCATCGAGGTTCCGCACCCACCCTTTCACGCCGATCCGCCGTCCTTCCCGCCCGGTGAAGTACCGGAAGCCCACTCCCTGCACCACGCCCGAGATCAGGTAGCTCCGCCTCATCGGGCGCGCGTCCGGCGCTCCTTGATCAGCCCGATCACCATGGGGAGCACGGAAAGCCCGATGATGCCCAGCACCACCAGGCCGAAATTGTTCCGGACCACGGGAAGGTTTCCGAAGAAGTAGCCGGCCCAGATGAAGCCGGTCACCCAAAGGGCACCGCCGGCGATGCTGTATGCCAGGAATCGCGGATACGGCATCGCCCCGATGCCGGCCACGAACGGAGTGAAGGTCCGTACGATGGGAATGAACCGCGCCATCACGACGGTCTTGCCGCCGTGACGGTTGAAGAAGGCGCGGGTGCGCTCGAGGTATTCCTTCCGGAAGAAGCGGACCTCACCGCTGAAGGCTCGGGGCCCGATGTAGCGGCCCACCCAGTAGTTGACATTGTCTCCCGCCAGGACCGCGGCAAAGAGCAGGACGTTGAGGAGCTTCGGGTCCAGCGATCCCAGCGCCGCGAACGTCCCCGCCGCGAAGAGCAGCGAATCCCCCGGCAGGAGCGGCGTGATCACCAGGCCGGTTTCGCAGAAGACGATGCCCGCCAGGATGGCGTAGGTCCAGGTGCCGTACTGGGCGATGATCTCGCTCAGGTGCCGGTCCAGGTGGAGAAAAAAATCGAGGGCGGTCTTGAGGAAATTCATGGAGCTCCCTGCCGTCTTGTGTCGAACCCGAACTCGCCCAGCAGCGGCACGAATCGCACATCGGAAACCGTGGTGGTGCGTACCCCGCCGCCCTCCTTCTCCACCAGGGTCAGCACCTGCAGCTCCTGGTCTCCCAGAGGTATGACCAGCCGGCCACCCTCGGAGAGCTGTTCGATCAGCGGTGCGGGAACCGACGGAGAGGCGGCGCCGACTACGATCGCGTCGTAGGGTGCATAGGCGCGCCACCCCAGCGTCCCGTCCCCCACGACGACGCTGGCATTGCCGACTCCCGCCGCCGCGAGCGCGTCTCGCGCGGCACGGGCCAGCTCGGGAATCCGTTCCACGGCGAGCACCGTGCTCGCAAGGGACGCCAGCAGCGCGGTCTGATACCCCGATCCGGCGCCGACCTCGAGCACCCGGTCGGTGCCCCGAAGCCGCAGCAGCTCCAGCGAACGGGCTTGCACATAGGGCTGGGAGATGGTCTGTCCCGCCCCGATGGGAAGCGCGGAGTCCTCATAGGCACGATGCCGCGCAGATGCCGGTACGAAGAGGTGCCGGGGCACCATCGATACCGCGTGGAGCACCGCCAGGTCGCTCACGCCCTTGTCCCGGAGCGTCTCGACCAGACGCGCCCGGAACCCGGCGTAGCTGTCCCCCTCCCCTACCCTTCGAGCGCCCATCCACGCACCGTCTCGAAGAGGTTGTAGCTGGTCAGGTCCATGTGCAGTGGGGTGATCGAGATGTACCCGTCGTGAACTGCCTGGTGGTCGGATTTGGCATCGCCGGTCCAGGTGATTTCTCCGCCGCCGATCCAGAACACTTCCTTTCCCCAGGGATCCTTCATCCGGGTGAGCCCTTCGGAAAAGAAGCGGCTGCCCAGCTTGGTCACCCGCACGCCGCGCACTTCGTTGGCGTCGATCCCGGGAAGGTTCACGTTAAGGATCATGTTCTTCGGGAACGTCCTGACCTCGACGATTCGGCGAACCAGCCCGGCCAGCAGATTCGCATAGGAGGCCATGATGTCGACTTCCCGGCTGGCAAACGAGAACGCAATGCCCGGAATGCCGAGGGTCACTGCCTCCATCGCCACTGAGACGGTACCGGAGTAGAGCACATCCTCGCCCATGTTGGGACCATGGTTCACCCCGGAGAACACGAACGCGGGCCGTTCCGGCATCAGGGCCCCGACCGCCAGCAGGACGCAGTCGGTTGGGGTGCCGTCTACCTGGAAAGAGCCGTCGTGGAGACGGATCGGCCGGAGCGGCCGGTGCAGTGTGAGCGAATGGGAGGTCCCGCTCTGTTCCCGGTCCGGGGCGACGACCGTCACCTCACCCACTTCGCGGCACGCCCCGGCCAGGAGCGTGATACCGGGCGCCAGGACCCCATCGTCGTTGCTGACCAGGATGTTCACGGGGCCTCCGGGGGCCGCGCGCCGTCGAGCAGCTCGATCACCTCGTCGAGCTGATCCCGGAGCTCGCGGAGTGTGGTGCGCGACGCGGCTCGCGACGCCTGCGCCTTGAGCTCGCCGGTCTTGCGGTACTGTTCGATTTGGAGGCGAGCGCCCTCGATGGTGTACTTCTCGTTGTACAGAAGGTGCTTCACGAGCATGATC
>JAYUAL010000391.1:0-3521 GCA_043741355.1 Gemmatimonadales bacterium
GGTGTAGACACGGTGATCGGGCGAGGCTACATCAACACCTCGCAGATGTACGTGGGTGGCTGCTCGGGGGGCGGCGTGCTGTCGAGCTGGGTGATCGGACACACCGATCGCTTTGCCGCCGCGGCGGTGCGCTGCCCGGTGATCGACTGGATGGCGTTTGCCGGCCAGACCGACATTCCGCTGTTCACCTATAACTTCTTCGAAAAGCCGTTCTGGGAAGACCCGACCCAGTGGCTCAAGCACTCCAGCCTGATGTACGTCGGCAACGTGAAGACCCCAACCATGCTGATGACCGGCGTGCTGGACCAGCGTACCCCAATGCCCCAGACCGAGGAGTACTACTCGGCGCTCAAGATGCGAGGGGTGCCGGCGGTGCTGCTCCGGTTCGAGAACGAGTGGCACGGCACCGGCTCCCGGCCGTCCAACTGGATGCGCACCCAGCTGTACATGATGAGCTGGTACAAGAAGTGGGGCGGCGCGAGTGCGGCGCTGGGAACAGGAAGCGGGAAGCGGGAATGAACTACTCACCGCTCCCCGCTCCCTGCTCCCTGCTCCCTGTTGCTACGGCCTCTTGTAGCGCTGCAGAAACTGCAGATCGTCGTCGTCGATGCGAGCGACGTACACCGTCCCATTCCCGAAGCCCACCACCCGGCTGTTCGGATTCAGCGACGCTTTCTTGACCAGCGCCCCGGTCTTGTCGAAGACGTCGTACACCGGAGTCTTGTCGCCGGCGGAGCGGGTCCGGAGCACCCAGACCTCTCCATCCGGCGTTGCCGCGACCGAGCCTCGGCCGGTAACAACGGCCAGGGTCGCCAGGGCGCCCGCGAGCAGGGGAAAACGGGTCTGACGCACCAGGTACTCCGTGGATGGGGGTTGTTGGATCCGGATAGAAGATGCACCGGGGCAGGGTATGGTCGCGGCAGGGGGCTATTTTGGGCTCGATATGCAGCCCATCGACCTCTCCCGGGTCCCACCTCGCCCGGTCACCCGGTTTGCGCCCAGTCCGACCGGATACCTGCATCTGGGCCACGTGGCCAACGCGGTCTGGACCTGGGGAGTGGCCCAGGCCACCGGAGGCCGGGTGCTGCTCCGGATCGAGGACCATGACCGGGGCCGCTGCCGGCCCGAATACGAGCGGGGCATCATCGAGGATCTCGAGTGGCTCGGCCTGGTTCCGGGTGGGGAGCGCCGGGTGCTCCGCCAGAGCGACCACGACCGTGCCTATGGGCGCGCGGCCCTGCACCTGGGCCGCCAATCGCCGGTGTACGCCTGCCGATGCTCCCGCGCTGCCATTGCCGAGCGAATGAGGGCCGACGGCCTGGAAGACTGGGACGAGCTGCGTTATCCCGGAACCTGCCGCTCGCTCCGGCTCGCGCCGGCCGATGGGCTCGGTATCCGCGTCACCCTGGGTGACGAATCGGTGGAATTCGACGATCTCCGCCTGGGCCCCCAGAGCCAGACCCCCGCGCTCCAGTGCGGCGACCTGCTGCTTCGCGACGCCGACGGAAACTGGACCTACCAGCTTTGCGTATCGGTGGACGACACCCGGCAGGGAGTCAATCTCGTGATTCGTGGCGAGGACCTGCTGGGCTCGACCGGGCGGCAGCTCATGCTTGCGAGCAGGCTGGGCCGAAAGGAGCCGCCACTCTTCCTGCATCACCCGCTGATCAACGATCCTGGCGGGAAAAAACTCTCCAAGCGCGACGGTGCGACCGGTGTGCGCGAACTCCGCACGGCGGGCGCTGGCCCGGAGCAGGTGCTGGGTGAGGCGGCGTTCCGGACCGGGCTGATCCCGGAATCGCGTCCCACTGCCCCCGGCGACCTGGGGGCGCTGTTCCATCCTGGATGAAGGCGAGCACCATGTCACCCCCCATCGGTAGCACCGCGCCGGTCGTTACGCTGGTGATCGCGCTCCTCACCGGCGGGTGCGCGGCCCCTCCCACCACCACCGGGCAGTGGATCGGCGACCTGCGACGCCCGGCCGCAGCCGAACGCATCGAACTCGACGTTGATTCCACCGGCCGTTCGGCCCGGGTTACCCTGGCCGGCTGGAGCTTGGACAAGGCCATCGCGGCCGCTGTCCCGTCTCGGGGGGACACTCTCGCCTTCGTGGTGGCCGTTTCCAAGGACACGGTGCGCCTCCGGGGAGTGGTGCGCGCAGGTGTCTGGGTCGGCGAAGCAACGCGGGGTACCGAAGCGATCCCCTTCGAGCTCCGGCGGGTCCATCCCCTCGATGATCGGGAATGGCGCGCGATCCTCGGGACCTACCGCACCGGAGACGGGCACCTCTTCGGCATCGCCCCCTTTTCCGAATTCGGGGCCGGGCCGCTCATCGTGGACTATGCCACCGGCCGGATCGGACCCCTCTACCCCATCGCCCGGGACAGGTTTCTGGTGGGGCACTCGCTCATTGCCCCGGTCTTTCCGGCAGACACGCTCGAGCTCCGCTACGGGCCGGCGTTCAAGGTGCGCGGGCTCCGGTTCGTCGAGCGGGGTCACGACCCGGTGCTCGCCGAGCTGGTGGCTACCCGGGATTCCGAGGTTGAATTCTCAAACGGGCCCATCGTGCTGCGCGGCACCCTCACGCTTCCGTCCGGACCACCTCCGTACCCGGCACTGGTGCTGGTGCATGGCTCCAACGCGCTGACCCGGGACGTCTTCGGGCCCTGGTCCCGCTACTTCGCCGGGCTTGGCTTCGCAGTGCTGGCCTTCGACAAGCGGGGAACCGGCGGCTCAACCGGCGATTGGAGGCAGGCCGATTTTTCCGCCCTCGCGTCCGATGTGCTCTCGGGCGTGCGGTTCCTGGCGTCACGCTCCGACCTTCGCGCCGATCGCATCGGACTGTGGGGCGCCAGCCAGGCCGGTTGGATCATGCCCCTCGTGGCCGCCGAAGCGCCGGGGGACATCGCGTTCCTCGTGGTCCACGCCGGATCGGGTACGACGGTCCGTGAGGAAGGCGTCCTCTACATCCGGAACGAGCTGCGCTTCGCCGGCCTTCCCGAGTCCTCGATTGCCATCGGCACCCGCTATCAGATCCTTGATGACTCCGTCACGAAAGCCGGTGGTGGCTGGGAAGTGCTCCGGCGATACTACGAGGCGCATCGTACCGAAGAGGCGTGGCTGTGGCCGCCGCGACCCGCCGATGACTGGTTCCGGCCCTATTACCGAATGCTCATGGACTTCGACCCCACTCCCAGCTGGAAGCGGGTGCGCTGCCCAGTCCTGCTCTTCTTCGGCGAGTTGGATGCCAACGTTCCACCGAAAGAGTCCTGGCCACCGATCGAGCGCGCGCTTCGGGAGGGCGGGAACAGCAAGGTCACCCAGATTCTTCTCCCCGGGGCAAACCATTTGTTTCTCCAGGCCAAGACCGGCGCCCGTGACGAGTACCCTGGGCTTTCCCGGTTCGTACCGGGTTACTTTGACGTCATGGCCCGGTGGCTCCAGACGGAGGGACGCTAGCCTGATGAAGCACCTCCCGCTGTACCCGCTGCTGCTCGGCCTAACTGTTTTGGTGACTCGTC
>JAYUAL010000392.1:0-3517 GCA_043741355.1 Gemmatimonadales bacterium
TGGGTAGTGCCCGCGGCCGGCATCCGGGCCCGCCTGGCCGACGCCCGCGGCTTGGGTGAGATGCTGGCGGCGGAGCCGGACGAAGGTCTCGCGGCCGAGCTCGCGGTGGAGGTGGAGAGCATCGGGAGCGTGCTCGAATCGTTCGAGCTCAAGACGTTGCTCCGCGGCCCCGACGATCCGGGTGACGCGATCCTCACGATCCACCCTGGCGCCGGCGGCACCGAGTCGCAGGATTGGGCGGAAATGCTTTCCCGGATGTACCGTCGCTGGGCCGAGCGAAGGGGGTACCAGATCAGCGTGCTGGACCTGATTCCCGGGGAAGAGGCGGGCATCAAGTCGATCTCCATGGAGATCAAGGGGGAGTACGCCTACGGGTTCCTCAAGGCCGAGAAGGGCGTGCATCGGCTGGTGCGCATCTCGCCGTACGATTCCCAGTCGCGGCGCCACACGTCGTTCGCCTCGGTCTTCGTCTACCCCGATATCGACGATACCATCGAGGTGGATCTCCGCGAGGAAGATATCAAGATGGACGTCTATCGCGCCTCCGGCGCCGGCGGCCAGCACGTCAACAAGACCTCTTCCGCGGTCCGGCTGACTCACATCCCGACCGGCCTCGTCGTCGCCTGCCAGCAGGAGCGCAGTCAGGGGAAGAACAAGGCCACCGCCTACAAGATGCTTCGCGCCGCACTCTACCAGAAGAAGCTGGAGGAGCAGGAGGCCGCGAAGGCGCTGGTCGAGGCCACCAAGACCGACAACTCCTGGGGCAACCAGATCCGCAGCTACGTGTTCCAGCCCTACACCATGGTGAATGACCACCGCACCGAGCTCAAGATCACCGATGTGCAGCGGGTGATGGATGGAGACATCGACGAATTCATCCAGGCCTACCTCAAGCGTTTCGCTGGAGGCACCACGTGAGCGGTGACGGCGAGCGGAGCTACATAGAGGAGGCGCGGCGAGCCAACCGCACCGCGCTGGCGTCGCTCGGGGTCCGCCCCTACGCGTATCGGTACCAGCGCACCCACTCGGCAGCCGAGTCGCTGGCGCTCTACTCCGATGCGATGGGAGAAGCCGGTCCGATGGTAGCGGTGGCGGGGCGGCTCGCGGCCCTCCGCCTGCAAGGCAAGACGATGTTCGGGCACCTGGAGGATTCCACCGGGCGCATCCAGGTGTATCTGCGCCAGGACGCGCTGGGCGCGGGGTGGGACACCGCCAAACTGCTCGACCTCGATGACCACGTCGGGATCACCGGCACCCTGTTCCGTACCCGCACCGGCGAGGTCACGGTGCGCGCGCTGGTGGTCGAGCTCCTGGCCAAGAGTCTCCGCCCGCTCCCTCGCGGGAAGACCCAGCAAACCGAGTCGGGCGCGGTGACCTTCGGCGGGTTGCTCGACCCCGAGGTCCGCTACCGGCAGCGGTACGCCGATCTCGCGGTGCATCCCGACGTACGGCGGGTCTTCGAGACCCGGGCCGAGGTGATCCGCTTTCTCCGCCGGTTTCTGGACCAGCGCGGGTTTCTCGAGGTGGAAACGCCGGTGCTCCAGCCGCTCTACGGGGGGGCGATGGCCCGGCCGTTCGTGACCCATCACAACGCGCTCGACATGCGGCTCTACCTTCGGATCGCCGACGAGCTCTACCTCAAGCGGCTGATCGTTGGCGGTTTCGAGAAGGTGTACGAGATCGGACACGACTTCCGGAACGAGGGGATGGATCGCACCCACAATCCGGAATTCACCATGCTGGAGTGCTACCAGGCATACGCCGACTATCGGGACATCATGGCGCTCACCGAGGCGATGGTATCCGGCGTGGTGCAGCACGCCACCGGTGGGCCCGGAGTCACCTACTCGGGCTCGGCGATCGACTTCACCCCACCGTTCCGCCGGCTCGGGTTCGTAGCGGCGATCCACGAGCAGACCGGCCTGGACGTCCGGACCGCGACCGAATCCGAGCTGCGTGCGAAGTTGGCCGCGTCGGGCGTCTCCCGCGACGACGCGGAGCAGCTCTCGGGAGGCCGGCTGATCGACGAGGTGTTCAAGAGGTTCGCCGAGCCGCTGCTCATCCAGCCGACGTTCGTGGTGGACTACCCCAAGGCGCTGTCGCCCCTGGCGCGGGAGCACCGGGATGACCCGGCCCTGACCGAGCGATTCGAGCTGTTCGTCGGAGGCAAGGAAATCGCCAATGCCTTCAGCGAGCTCAACGACCCCGATGAACAGCGAGCCCGCTTCGCCGACCAGGCCCGGCAACGAGCCGCCGGCGACGACGAGGCTCACCCGCTCGACGCCGACTATATCCGCGCCCTGGAGTACGGCATGCCACCCACCGGCGGCATGGGGTTGGGGCTCGACCGGCTGGTCATGCTGATCACCGGGCAACCTTCGATCCGGGATGTGATTCTTTTCCCCGCCATGCGCCCCGAAGAGGGGAGTCCGACCGAGTGACCCTCAACCTCCGCCTTCCGTCGCCGCTGGAGCGAAGCATCGCGCTGCGCTACATGCGGGGGCGCAAGCAGTCGCGGTTCGCTTCTCTCAATACCATCATCGCGATCGGCGGCGTCGCGATCGGGGTCATGGCGCTGGTGGTGGTTCTGGGCGTCATGAACGGGCTCCGTGACGACCTCCGGGACCGGATACTGGTCGCCAATCCCCACCTGAGGATTCTGACCTACGGCCCCACCCTGCGGATCGACAGCTGGCGCGAAGCGCTGGACGCGATCCGGTCCTACCCCGAGGTCGTGGCCGCGGGGCCTGAGGTGCTCACCAAGTCGATGATCGTCAATCAGGCCGACTACCCCGCCGCTGTGGACGTGGTCGGCTTCGATCCCGACACCGGCAGGATCGCGGTGACCACGCTGTCCCGGAAGGTCACGCCCGGGAGCCTTTCGTTCCGCACTCACGTCGACAGTGTGGACGGAGGAATCGTGCTCGGCTACCGGCTCTCCTCCCGGTTGTCGGCCTACCCCGGCGACGTGGTTCGGCTGATTTCTCCCATGTCGGTGAAGCCGAACCGCGCTACGGGGAGAATGGTTCCCTGGATCTGGTACTTCGAGGTGACCGGCACCTTCGACACCGGCATGTACCAGTACGACGACGGATTCGCCGTGATGGACATGGCCACGGCGCAGCGGTTCGCCGGCCTGGGCGACGCGGTGACCGGCATTCAGATCCGCGTGAAGGACCCCTGGAAGGCCCCGCAGGTGGGTGACAGTCTCCAGAAGCGACTCGGGTATCCATTCCGGTCCTACGACTGGCAGAGCCAGAACGCGAGCCTGTTCAGCGCCTTGCAGTTGGAAAAGCTCGCCATGGGGCTCATCATCTGCTTCGTGATGGTGGTGGCCGCATTCAACATCATCGGCACGCTGACGATGGTGGTGGCGGAAAAGACCAAGGAGATCGGCATCCTCCAGGCGATGGGCATCACTCCGGGCGGCATCGGGCGCATCTTCCTGGCACAGGGCGCGATCATCGGCGGCGTGGGCACGGCCCTCGGGCTGGCCGGCGGGCTCATTCTCGCCTTC
>JAYUAL010000393.1:0-3508 GCA_043741355.1 Gemmatimonadales bacterium
AGGAGCATGGGGCTCCGGGTAATCGACTCATTCGGCAGGGCCATAGCCCTTAAGTATAGCTGCGGTGGTGGTTTAAGGTCAATTGGGAAGCAGCGCCACCTTGATGCAGCCGTCCACCTTGGCGTCGAAGGTCCGGTACGCCGCTGGGGCGCTCTCGAGACCCACGCGGTGGGTGAAGAGGGCCTTCAGCTCGGCCTCGCGTCTTGCGGCCACCGGAATAAGTCGGTCGATGTAGTGCCGTGCGGGGCAGCGACCGATGCTCACTGTGAGGTTCTTGTCGTAAGCCAAACCGGGCGAGAACGGGAACGCCGCCTCGTGATGCACCCCGACGGCACCGATGGTTCCTCCCGGCCGGACCAGATCGAAGGCGAGCCGGACGGCTGCCTCCGTGCCGACCGCCTCGAGCACCGCGTCGGGGCCGCGCCCGCCAGTCGCTTCCCGCAGGGTCTCCCGGGTCTCCTCTCCCAATCGCACCGGTTCGCCGCCCATGCGCGCTGCCAGCGCGAGCCGCTCGGGCACCGAGTCGATGGCGAAGACCCTCGCGGCGCCGAGCTCCCGGGCGGCGAGGACCGCCATCAATCCCACCGGTCCGCATCCGACCACGGCGGCAATGGTCCCCGGCTCCACCCGCGCCAGCACGGCGCAGTGGTAGCCGGTGGCGAGCACGTCTCCCAGAACCAGCCCCGCTTCCGGGGCCAGCGTCTCGGGAACCGGCACCAGGGTGCTGGCGGCGAGCGGCACCCGAACCATTTCGGCCTGGCCGCCGTGGAGACCGGCGCCGCGTTCGACCCATCCGAAGAGCTGTCCCCGCAGGCACCGGGCCGGGAGCCCGTGAGCGCAGTAGAAGCATTCGCCGCAGCTGGTGGTAAACGGACTGACCACCCGGTCGCCGCGCCGAATTGTGTCTACCGCTGCGCCGACCTCCAGCACGATTCCGAGAAACTCGTGCCCCATCACGGTCCCGACGTCGAGGCCCATCTCACGGCCATGCCAAACGTGGAGGTCAGATCCGCATATGGCCGAGAGGGTGACGGCCACGAGCGCGTCGGTAGGCGCGAGCAGCTTCGGGTCGGGTACTCGTTCGACTCGAAGGTCGCCCGGAGCGTGATAGGTGACTGCCCGCATGATTGGCCCTGGTGGATTCGAACCACCATTCGCAGATCCAAAGTCTGCTGTCCTGCCATTGGACGAAGGGCCAGCGGCCCAAAGGTAAGAGGTCGGAGGCGGGAGATGAGAGGGGGGGGAGGGACGCCCCGAAGCCATATAAGACCTCGAGGCATCCCGGCACCGATGCGTGACTCTGCCGCATCAGGACCAGCATCCGGCCCGGGGGAATGGGCGGACACGCACTCTTCTGGAGTCACGAGACGTGCCGCCGCTTCCCCGCCTCACCTGCGTCAGGCTTAACTGCTTTGTTCACTTACAGATCGGATGATTGACGCGGGGCGTGATGCGGGGAACCCCCGCATCCGGTGCGGCGTTCCCTCTACACGAAGTGTGGCCCGGGACCGGCGGGGTCAGGTTTATAAGGTGGCGGCCAAGGTGAGAGCGCCGAACTTCCTGCCCAAAGCACTCCGGGCGTCGTCACGGTCCCGCTCGTTCCGATAGATCGCGACGATGGTGGATCCCGAACCGCTCATCCGGCAAAGCAGCGGATGGGTCTGGGCCATGGCCTCGAAGGCCGGGCGCACCTCCGGCAGCCGTCCGAAGACAACCGATTCGAAGTCGTTGCCCCCCATGCGCGCGACATCACTCCAGGTGGTCAGCGCCTGCGGGTCGAGGCAGAGGGCCCCTCGGCGGTGGCCCGCGCCACGGGCGGCGTCGACCCATCCGTAGGCCTCCGCAGTACTGACCCGGACCGGCGGAGTGAGCAGGAGCACGGGAGCGGCAGGCAAGGGAGGAAGGGCCAGCATGCGCTCCCCATGGGCCCAGGCGAGCGCGAGCGGCGCCCCGCTCAGGCAGAACGGCACGTCGGCACCGAGCAACGCGGCGTGATGGAGCAACTCGGCGCGGGGGATCGCGTTGCCCGCGAGCTGGTTGACCAGCGACAGCGCTGCTGCCGCGTCTGCGGAGCCTCCACCCAGCCCGGCGCCCACGGGAATACGCTTGGTGAGACCAAGATGCACGCCGAAGCGGTTCCCGGTCGCGTCGAGCACCACGCGGGCGGCGCGCGCGGCAAGATTCTCCCGGGCCGGGCCGGTCTCGGCACCTTCCACCTCGAGCACGACGCCGCGGGCATCGGTCCGCTGCGCCACGAGAGTATCCCCGAGCGTGAGGCGGCAAAAGAGGGTCTCGATGCCGTGGTAGCCGTCGGTTTCGCGGGCGAGGACCCGGAGGAAAAGATTGACTTTGGCGTGCGCGGCGGCGGTTAGCGGTCCGGTCATAGCTCTGCTCTCGTGGCGTCGCGCACCCTCAATCCGCTCCTGCCGAGGGACCAGAGTCCGAGCAGAGTGATGGGGACGAAGGTGGCGATGTGGTAGGTGATGCCATAGGCCACGCCGACATCCGCCGACACCCCGAAAAGCTTCAGGGCCGCCGCCACCACCAGCTCGAAGATACCGAAATAACCGGGCGTGGACGGCGCCGCGATTCCGAACGCGAGCAGGCTCTGCACCAGCAGAGCGCCGGCAAAGTCCACCTGGATGCCGAAGGCAGCGAACGCAACGAAGAATGACGCCGCGTTGAGCAGCCAGTGCGCCAGCGACCAGAACACCGCCGCGCCGAGCCGGGCGGGAGAGCGCAGGGCGCCAAAACCCTGCCGGAGATTCTCGATCAGGGCTACCATGCGATCGGCGAGGCGGCGGAAAGGAATCAGCGCGCGGACCAGTCGCTCGGCGGCGAGCGGAAGCAGCACGACGAACAGGGCACCGGCGAAGATCAGGGCGCAGAGGACGCCGGCCCGGACCGCGACGGTATCCAGCCTGGCGCCCATCACTTCGGTGCCGGCGGGAAGGCCGGCCCGGAAGAGCGCTACACCCAGCAGCCCGACGAGCGTGAGGCCATCCAGCGCGCGCTCCACCGCGACCGAGGACAGTGCCGTGGCAAGGGGCACGTTTCCCAGCCGGCTCGCGGCGTACGAGCGGACCACCTCACCCAGCCGGAAGGGCAGGGTGTTGTTGGCCATGAACCCCATCGCCGTCGCGTGCCAGAGGGCGGACCATCCGACCGGCCCGCCGTCGGCAGTACGGAGCAGGATCCGCCACCGGATGGCACGAATGGGAAAGGTGGCGGTGGCCAGAATGACCGCGAGGATCAGCGGGCCGGGGCGGGCGGCCCGGAGATGGCCGGCAACCTCGGAGAGCGAGGTCCCCCGCAGGACCCAGTACAAGAGGCCCAGTGTCACCGCGATGCCGAGGGCGGTGATCAGCAGGCGTCGTCGCTGCACTTGCTTCGATTGATCAGAGATCGTCGTCAAGCGCGAGCGGCACCAGGGCGAGCAGCTCGTCGAGGAGGTCTTCGACCGGGGTGAGATCCCGGTGGGCCTTGAGCGCTGCATCCAGCTCGCGGC
>JAYUAL010000394.1:0-8175 GCA_043741355.1 Gemmatimonadales bacterium
AGGGGGCCGACGGCGGTGAGCAGGCGGGTTCCGTCACCTAGGAGGCGGCCAGACACCAGCTCGGCGACCGCCTGCGAGGTGAGCGGGACGGTCGCCAGGGGCACGGTCAGTTACTCTGCAGCAGCCTGCGCGCCACGCGGTCGGTTATGTCCAGCGACTTGTCATAGGAGACGATAAAACCGCCGATCTGCGGGTTACCCAGATCGATTACCAGCCAGTAATTCCCCTCGGCGCGAATCCCATCGATAATGGCGGACAGTCGCTGCTGCATCGGTTGAAGCAGTTCGCGCTCCCGGGCTCCGACCCGCTCCTGGAGCCCCTGGAGCTTGGCCTGGAGCGAGTCGTTCTGCACGCTCAGCGCCTTTTCCCGGGCGGTCCGCGCCGAGGGCGAGAGCATGGCCTGCGACTGCTGGTAGGCCGCCACGGTCGAATCCCAGGCCGCCTGGAGCTTCTGACCAGCGGACTGAGCCGTGGCGAGATCCTTGGTGTACAGGCTCTCGGCCTTGGCATAACCCGGCATGCCCTGCAGCAGGGCCCGCGCATTGATGAACGCGATGCGCCCGCCGGGCGCGGGGGCGCCCGCGGCCCCCGCCGGCCCTTGGGCCGACGCGGTGCTCACTCCGGCCAGCAGGCAAAGCGCGAGGCCTGTGACGAGCCTCCGAACGACGACGGTCATTCCCGATTCCTCCCTCAGAGTATGCTGCACGCGCTGAGCCCTGGGCTCAGAAGAAATTGCCGAGACGGAAATGGAGCTGCCAGCTCGGCTTCCGCCGGCCGGCCAGGTCGGTCTTGTCGAGGCCGTATCCCAGATCGAGCCCGATGGGGCCGAGCGGAGAGATGACCGCGAGTCCCGCGCCGACACTCCGGAACAGCCGCGACGGGTTGAACTCCCGCACCCGCCGATACACGTTGCCGGCGTCGGTGAAGACGTTGAAATAGAGCGCCTGACTGATGCGGGCTCCCGCCTCGACCGTGAACGCGGCGTAGGCCTTGCCAAACGACCCCGGCTGCGCTCGGGATCCGCCCGCGTTCACGTCGAACCCGCCAGGGGTGATGGCGAACTCCTGGTAGCCCCGCAGCGGAATGCCGTACTGGACGCCGCCCATCGAGTAGAGCTCGGTGTAGAACGGGCCCACGTCACCCTGGATGAAGCCCGACTTGACCGTGAGGCCGAGGGTGAACCGCACCCCCCCGCCAAACTGGTCGCTGCCACCGAGGCCGCCGAGCGGTGTATACCAGCGCCCTTCCAGGTCGATCTTCTGATAGTTGCCGGTGCCGCCGAGCAGCCCGCCGTTCTGCTCCACGCTGAGGGTGGTCGACGAGCCGGCCACCGCGAAGGGCAATCCGATCCGGGTATCCCGGGCCACGCTCATGCCCAGGGACGACCGGGTGCAGTTGTCGCAGGCAAATTGCCGGCTCAGGTCGGGGGCGGCGTCACTGTACCGAATCTGCTGCACCCCGCCGGAGAGGAATATCCTGGTATAGCGCGAGCCGAAGAGCGGAAACCCGAACTGCGCTTGAACGCCGCGCTGGCGCTGCCGGCCCAGGTCGCCGATCGTGTAGCGGCGGCGGGAATTGAACACCGTGAGGGTGCCCGAGGTTCGACTCTCCAGTATTGAGGGATCGGTGTAGCTCAGATTGAAATCGTTGATGTTCTGGCCGAACTGCCACTGCAACTTGCCCCGCTTGGCCTTCCCGAAGAGGTTCGGCTCCTCCAGCCCGATGAAACCGCCGATTCCGACGCCCTGCCCCACCGATGCGCCGAAATTGACGTTGCCGGTGCGCTTCTCGACCACCCGGAACACCACGTCCACATCGACGCCGTTGTCCGAGGGGTTCACATCGGGCGACGGCATCGGCTGCTGAAAGAAATTCAGGTTCGAGATGTTTTCGTAGGAGCGGATCAGCAGATCTTTGTTGAAGGTCTGGCCGGGAAGCAGCACGATGGCTTCCCGAATCACCCGCTCATGGGTGACGTCGTTGCCCACGATGATGATGCGATTGATCGTGGCCGGCTGGCCTTCCCGGATCACCCACTTGAGGTCCACGTAGGACACGCTGTCCGGACCGGTGCGGCGAGTCTCCTCGGGGACGACCGACGAGTAGATGTACCCGCTGTTGGCGTAGAGATTGGTGACCTTCTCGGTGGCCGACGCCCAGGCCGACCGGTTGAACGGGTCTCCGATCGTCTTCCCGTTCCCCGCCACGACTACCTTGCCGAAAGGGAAATAGGCGCTCAGCTCTTCGGCGGAGTAGCGTCGATTCCCCGACACTTCGAAGCGCCCGACCTTATAGGCCCGGCCTTCGTCCACCTGAATCCGGATGATCGCCTTGCCGGGCACGCTGTCGGCGATCAGCGTGTCGGCCAGCACGCGCAAGTCGACGTGGCCGCGGTCGGCGTACCAAGAGGGGATCGAGCTGCGGAGGTCGTCGTCGACTTTTTCCTCGCTGTACTCGCCCTTCCGGAACCACCAGAACCCTTCCGGCCGGGTGACCATGCCCTTGACGATGTCCTGGTCCGGAAACGCCCGGTTCCCCTCGATCTGCACCTGGCTCACCACGACCCGGGGACCCTCGTTCACCTCGAACACCAGGCGAACCTGGTTGTTGTCCTGGGGCAACTCGAGGGTCTTTACCTGGACCGCGTAGTATCCGCGCTTCCGGTAGAGCGAATCGATGGCATGGCGGGCTTTCGCCACCGCAGCGCGGTCCAGGGGACGGCCCTCCGGCACCGAGATCTTTCGCCGCACCGCACCCTCGTCGACCCGCTCGACCCCCTTGAGCACCCACTTCTGCAGCAGGGGCCGCTCCTTCACCACGATAACCAGAACCTGCTTCCCGCCCGGCTGACGCTGCTCCACCCGCACATCGTCGAATTGTCCGGTCGCAAACAGGCCCTCGATGGCCCGTTGGATGGCGCGGTAGGTGGCCGGCTGGTACCGCTGCAGGGCCGAGAACGAGATGACCTGCCGGGCGCTGTTCCGAACCGCCCCCTCGACCGCGATGCTGTCCACCTGGGGAGACGGCGCGGGGTCCTGGGCATCCGCCGGCCCGGCTCCGAGGAGGAGCGAGAAGACGGCGGGGAGGAGGCAGAGGAAGCGACGCATCAGTAGAGGGTTCAGGAGGCAGGAGTCAGGATTCAGGGAGTGCCTCCATCCTGAATCCTGAGTCCTGTTTTCCTGCTGTTAGGCCCGGGTGCCCGTAAGGGCGCGGAAGGTCAGTTTGTCCCCCTCGGCGGCAACATCGACTTCGATATCGTCACCCCGGGTGAACTCGCCGGTGAGAATCTTTTCGCTCAGCGGATCCTCGATGTAGCGCTGGATGGCGCGCTTCAGCGGCCGCGCGCCGTAGGTCTGGTCGTAGCCGTGCTTCACCAGGAATTCGGTGGCCGCCTGGGTCAGCCGGAACTCGTCGCCGATGCGCCGCTGCACGTCCTTGAGGAGCACGCCGACGATCTGGGCGATGTGTTGCCGGTCCAGGGGATGGAAGACGATCACGTCGTCCAGCCGGTTGAGAAATTCCGGGTTGAACACCTTGGTGATTTCTTCCTTGACCGTCTCCGCGATCTTCGCGAAGGACTGGGACCGGTCTCCCGAATGGAAGCCGAGCGCCTTCGACTGGGTGATGTCCCGGGCCCCGACGTTCGAGGTCATGATCACCACGGTGTTCTTGAAATCGATGACTCGGCCGTAGTTGTCGGTCAGGTGGCCCTCGTCGAGCACCTGGAGCAGGATGTTGAAGACGTCGGGGTGGGCCTTCTCGATTTCGTCGAGGAGCACCACCGAGTAGGGCTTCCGCCGCACCGCCTTGGTCAGGGTGCCGCTGTCTTCGTACCCGACATACCCCGGGGGCGCCCCGATCAGGCGGGACACCGAGAATTTTTCCATGTACTCCGACATGTCCACCCGGATCAGGGCGGACTGGTCGGCAAAGAGGAACCTGGCCAGCGCGCGGGCCAGCTCGGTCTTTCCGACCCCGGTGGGCCCGGAGAAGATGAACGAGCCGATCGGCCGGTTGGGATCCTTGAGACCCGCCCGGCTCCGGCGGATGGCCCGCGCCACGGCGGTGATGGCCTCGTCCTGGCCGATGACCGATTCGTGGATTTCATCTTCCATCCGGAGCAGCCGCGCCGTTTCCGCTTCCTGCAGGCGGGTGAGCGGGATGCCGGTCCAGCGGGACACGATGAACGCGATTTCCTCTTCGCCGATGATCGGGCGCGTGGTTTGCCGCTCCCGCTCCCACTCCTCCTGGCGGAGCCGGATGCGGTTCTGCAGATCCCGCTCGGTGTCCCGGAGGGCCGCTGCCCGCTCGAAGTTCTGGTCGCGGACCGCCGCCTCTTTTTCCTGGTTCACCTTTTCAAGATCCGCTTTGAGCTGCCCGATCTCGGCCGGCGGGGCCTGCGACGCCAGCCGGGCGCGTGCGCCGGCCTCGTCGATGACGTCGATGGCCTTGTCCGGCAGGAACCGGTCGGTGATGTAGCGGTCGGAGAGCTCGGCCGCCGAGCGCAGCGAGGGGTCGGGAATGCTCACCCGGTGATGGTCTTCGTACTTCTTCCGGAGGCCCTTGAGGATCTCGACCGTCTCGTCCACCGTGGGCGGATCGACGATTACCGCCTGGAAGCGGCGCTCCAGCGCGCCGTCCTTCTCGATGTATTTCCGGTATTCGTTGAGGGTCGACGCGCCCACGCACTGGAGCTCGCCGCGCGCCAGCGCCGGCTTGAGCATGTTGGAGGCGTCGATGGCGCCTTCCGCGGCGCCGGCGCCGACCAGCGTGTGCAGCTCGTCGATGAACAGGACCACGTTCTTGCTCTGGGCGATCTCGTTCATCACCGCCTTGAGGCGCTCCTCGAACTGGCCCCGGTACTTGGTGCCGGCGATGACCGCCGCCATGTCGAGGCTGAGCACCCGGTGATCACGGAGCACGTCGGGGCACTGCCCGCTCGCGATCAGCAGGGCGAGCCCTTCGACGATGGCCGTCTTGCCGACTCCCGGTTCCCCGATGAGGACTGGGTTGTTCTTTTTGCGCCGGGCCAGGATTTCCATGACCCGCTGAATTTCCTTCTGACGGCCGATGGTCGGATCGAGCTGGCCTTCGGCTCCGAGCTGGGTGAGATCGCGGCAGAAGTGATCCAGCGCGGGTGTCTTGGATTTCTTTTCCGACTTGGGGGCGGAGGTCGGTGGGGTGGGCGCCACCGCGCCGGCCGAGGGCGGCGGCATGTCGCTGCCCAACAGGCGCAGGGTCTCGGCGCGCGACTGCTCCAGCGTGACGCCGGCATCGGTGAGCACCTGGGCTGCGATGCCCTTCTCTTCCCGGAGGAGGCCGAGCAGCAGGTGCTCGGTGCCCACGTAGGAATGATTGAGCTCGCGGGCCTCGGTCATGGCCAGTTCCAGCACCTTCTTGGCGCGCGAGGTATAGGGGAGGTCGGGGCCCGGCGCAGCCGCCGCTTTGCCCTTCTTGACCGTCTCCTCAATTTTCTGCTGAATGTCGTCGAGATCGACGTTGAGATTGGTGAGGACCGCCGCGGCGACGCCTTCGCCCTCGCGAATGAGCCCGAGGAGGATATGCTCGGTGCCGACGTACTCATGATGGAGGCGAGCCGCCTCCTCGCGAGCCATCTGCAGCACCTTCCGCACTCGATCCGTGAAGTTGTAGCCGTTCATGCTTCCTGTTTCACCTCGGGGTCGGAGGCGCCTGGGCGGATGGCCCGCGACGCCCCACTTCCTCCTCCAGCACCTGGCGGACATATGCTGCGCGCCGAACCGGCACTTCGTCTTCGGTGAGAGCCCGCCCGTGAGCCGCGGCGAGATGCGCCGGCTGGGTGAATACCAGCAGCTTGTTCAGCGCATACATACCGACGTCCGGGATGAGCCCGAGCCCCACACCGAGCCGGACGCCGCTCAGGAGATTCATCGTCTCTTCGAACGTCAGGCTGCGGGCATACCGGAGGAGCCCGTACGCCCGCCAGACCTTGTCCTCGAGGATCGCCGTCGCGTCGCGCAGCAGAATCTGGCGGGCGCGCTCCTCGTGCTCCATCACCTGCCGAACCAGTTTGCCGAGATGGTCCAGCAGCTCCAGCTCCGACTTGCCGAGGGTAGTCTGATTCGACAACTGGAACAGGTTGCCGACCACCTCGCTGCCCTCGCCATACAGCCCCCGAAAGGTCAATCCGACCTGGGTGAGGGCCTGGAGAATCTTGTTGATCTCCTTGGTCAAAACGAGCCCCGGCAGGTGTACCAAAACCGACGCCCGGAGGCCGGTTCCGACGTTCGTCGGACAACTCGTAAGGTAACCGAACTCCGGGTGAAATGCGAAGGCAAGTCGTTGCCCCAGTTCGGCGTCCAGCGTTGTGACGAGGCGCCAGGTGGCCTCCAAAGCGAACCCGGAACGGAGTGCCTGGATGCGGAGATGATCTTCCTCATTGATCATTACGCTGGCCTGGTCCTGGACCAGCAATCCGCCGGCCGGCCGGAGCCTGGCGCTGGTTTCCGGAGCGGCCAGCTCCCGGCTGACCAGATGCCTTTCGTGGAGGAGCCGGCGGTCTTGAAGATCCAGCCGGTCGACCCTGAAACGGACCGCCCGCCGGAGCCCGTCGGTGCCTGCGGCGGCCGTTTCCACTTCGGCCAGGATGGCCTCTCGTTCCGCCCCGTCGCTTCGGGTCGCAAAACGATGGCCTCGGAGATTTCGAGCCAGGCGAACCCGGGTGGAAACCACCAAGTGGCTTCCGGAGCCGCTGGCTTCGAGCCAGGCCATGCCTCCGTCGGGGAGCAGGCTGAGGTCGATCATTCCCGGTCCCGGAGCCGGTCCCGCAGCTCGGCGGCCCGCTCGAATTGCTCGCTTTCCACCGCACGGCGGAGCTGCTCCCGGAGCTCCAGATCGGTCTTCCCTGGCTCGGCCTGGACCAGGGAAACGTCGCCGCGGTCGTATTGCATCCCAGTGTGATGCGTAGACCCGTGTAGCCGTCGCAACAGCTCTCTTAGCGGCGCATCGAACGCCACGTAGCATTGGGCACACCCCACCCGTCCGGTCTCCCGAAAATCGCGCAGTGAAGCAGTGCAGCCGGGGCAGCGGATCTCCAGCGTCGCGGTCAGGGGCGCGTCAGGGTCGACGCTCTCACCGAGCTTGGCCAGGAAACCACCCAGCGGAGTGTCGGCCATGGCGAATCCGGTCTCGATTCCCTTGTCCGCGGCGCATTGGGCGCAGAGGCTCGAGGTGTGCACCTCGCCCTCCTTCACCTGAGTGAGGCTCACAACGCCTTCGCGCTGGCCGCAGTTGCTGCATTTCATCCGGGGAGCACCTCGACTCCGTACCCCAAGACGGGCGCGAGCACTCCCTCGGAGAGCGTCAGCACCCGATCCGCCCTCCCGGCCAGCGCCCGGTTGTGCGTGACGATCACCATCGCGGTGCGGAACTCCCGCGCCAGACTGGAAAAAAGCCCATGAAGCTGCTCGGCGTTCTGCTCGTCGAGGTTGCCCGAGGGCTCGTCCGCCAGAAGCAGCGCGGGCTGCACCGCGAGCGCCCGCGCGACCGCGGCGCGTTGCTGCTCGCCGCCGGAGAGCTGCGCCGGCAGATGTCGGCTCCGGGCCCCGAGCCCCACCGATTCCAGCAGGTCGCGGGCCCGCGTCCGCGCTTCGGCCGGTGCCGTGCCCGCGATCAAGAGCGGCAAAGCGACGTTCTCCTCGGCGGTGAAGTCGCGCAGCAGATGATGGAACTGAAACACGAATCCGATTCTCCGGTTCCTGAGCTCGGCCAGGCCGTCGGCGTCGAACTCGTCGTAGGCGGTGCCGCCGAGGCGGACCTGGCCGGAGGTGGGAAGATCCAGCGCGCCGAGCAGGTGAAGCAGGGTGCTCTTCCCCGACCCACTCTCGCCGGTCACTGCCACGAATTCGCCGGTTTCCACCGCGAGATCGATGCCTCGAAGGACGTCGATGCTGCCGCCATCGCCGCCGCGATACGACTTGCGGAGATCCCGTGCTTCGAGGATGGCGCTCATTCGTGCCGGATTGCTTCCACCGGAGTGAGCCGTGCGGCCGCCCGGGACGGATGCAGAGTGGCCACGACGGCCACCAGGAAGCTGAACAAGACCACGGCCCCGACGTCCAGCACCTCGACGTGCACCGGCAGGTGATCGATGAAATACACCGCCGGGTCGATCTTGATCAGCCCCGACCGGTCGAT
>JAYUAL010000395.1:0-3499 GCA_043741355.1 Gemmatimonadales bacterium
TACTGGGAGGCGCAGGACGTCTACAACCGGATGGCGCCGTTCAATTTTGCCGACAAGATCAAGGAGCCACTGCTCATGATCCACGGCATGGCCGACGACAATACCGGGACCTTCCCGATTCAGTCGGAGCGGATGTATGCCGCCCTCAAGGGCAACGGAACCAAGGTCCGGCTGGTGATGCTCCCCGCCGAAGCGCATGGATACCGGGCCCGGGAGTCGATCGGGCATACATTATTCGAGATGACCAGCTGGCTGAATCGGTACGTGAAGCCGCAGGTGGCGTTGACGCCGTAACCCCGGTCACCGACCGTATATCGAATTGAAGAGAAACTTGTAGGTCCCGTGGGGCTGGCTCCGGAAGGTGATCTCCGGGCCGAAAAGGTAGAGCGTGCCCTGTCCCACCCTGGCCTCGACAGCGGCCACCCCTCCGTTGAGATAGCTCTGTCCCCAGGCCCAGCCGCTCCGGAGCGGCGTGGCATTGGCATACCACGCCACCGAGCGGACGCCTTTGGCCGCGGCGTCAGCGCCGAGCTTGAGGATCGGGCTCTCGTCGAACATCACGATGGCAGTGCCACCCAGGCCCAGTGCAGAGGTGGCCGTCGTGTCTACCGAAACCTGGAGCAGCGAGGCGGGGACGTAGAACTTCTCGCGCGGAACCGGGTGTTCCTGGCCGTCGGGCCCGCGTTCCATGAGCTGATTCTCGACCGGCAGGCCGAGATGGCGGGCCAGCGCGGTCGAGCTGCCGATCGCGACCACCCGACCGCCCGCTTCGAGGAAGGCCTTGAGCTGCGGAAGAGTCTTCTCGACCGTCACCCGACCGGTCATGCTCTTGAATTCGGCTGGCAGATCATCCGCCGCTTCCGCGCCGAACCGCCGTGATGCGGTGGCGGCGGCGCCCGCGGCCGGGCCCGGGATCCCGCCATCCACGAATACCAGCACATCGAACTGGTCCTTGAGGTTGCCCGCGTCGAGCCGCTGGGGATACACCACCTCGAACGGGAATTCGAACTGCTCGAACATCCAGCGGGTCCAGCCCGAGGGCATCGAGCCGCCGTACTGGTCCCACAGGCCGACCCGCACCGGCTGCACCAGCGACGCCGTCCCCGGCCCGACGTTGACGGCTGCGGCCGGCAGACCCTTTTCGTCGGCCAGCTGCTTGAGAATCGTCGTCGAGACGGCATTCGACGCCACGTACCAGCTCCCCGCCGGGTAGGTGTCCCGGCCAACCGTCAGGGCCTGGCCCAGCACCCGGACCGGCTGCTGGGCCGCCAGGAGGCGGTTCACCGCCAGGAAGCCGTCGTTGATGCGGCGGTCGATGATGAAGGCGCGTCCCTTGCCGAGCGTCGCGGTCACCGTCGGCTTGACCAGGATGTCGTCGATCTTCACGAAGGGCCCGTCGAATCCATCCAGGATGCGATCGTACCTGACTCCCATCTGTAACGCCAGCGTGTACCCGGCGTTGTCGTAAGGCGGCCGGGGCGGACCGCCGGGATAAAGCAGGTCGTCGGGATAATCCTGGGGCTCGAACATGTCGAGCACGTGGGGGCGGAAGGCCTGCGCCGTCCTCACGACGTAGGATCCGGCGGGATACGATTTGCCCGCCACGGTGAAGGGCGCGGTGGCGCGGAGCACCTCGACGCCGGACTTCATCAGCGCATTGACGAACTTGGTGGCGGTGAGGAAGTCGGTCTGGTCGCTGGGCAGGATGTAGCCGCGCGGGTCCCGGTCGTCGGGGCGCCGGAGCATGTCGAAGTAACGCGCCGCGAGGCCTCCCCCGCCGAGGCCGCCGCCGCCGAATCCGCCGCCGGTAGGCTGCGCCGGGCGGTCCTTGGCCGCGATGGTTTTGACTGCGTCGATCTCGCGCCAGGTGGTGGTCCAGTTGTCCTTGCTTCCGCGAGCAATGGCGTTGCGACCCATGACGTAAATGTTGTAGAGAAAGGTTTCCCGGTAGCGACTGGCGAGGTCCAGGATGGCCCGATTGGCCGTCATCGAGTAGTCGATCGATTGCCGGAACCGCCAGCGCTGGGGCGCGATCGGGTAGGGCAGGTCGCTGTTGGAGAGCTGCCGGTCGGGAACGAAGGGAATCTCGATCGGGGTCGGGTTGCCAATGGTCTCGGTGAGAATGCCGATGATGTTGTGGAAGTACGCGGTGGTGCGAAGCCCGCCGTTGAACCAGGTCTGATAGGTGGCCCCGTACCGTTCCGTCACCCCCGGCTTGGCCTCGGCGGAAAACCGGGAGTGCATAGCCGCGCCCACCAGCGAAATCCCGTCCACTACCAGGGGATCGAAGAAGTAGTTGTGAGGATCCCGGAATGGGGGCGCGAACATCACCGTGCCTGCAGGGCCGGTCTGATGGTGATTGTACATGATCTGGGGGTACCACTCACGGTACATGACGCGGCTCTCGTTCTGGGTCTCGGGCATCGCGTTCATGTAGTAGTCGCGGTTGTCGTCGTGACCCACGTACTTCTGGTAGAGCCGAGGCAGATCCGCCATGGTGCGGCGGGTCGAGTCGGCCCGGCGCATGTACCAGTTCGCGACCAGCTCCATCCCGTCGGGGTTGGCGTGGACCACGAGCTGGATTACGTCGTCCAGAATCCGGAGCGTTTCGGGATCGCTCTGGCTGGCCATCTGCCAGACGTGCTCGAGCAGCTGATGCGAGCCCAGGACTTCCGTGGCGTGGAGGCCGCCGTCGATCCACACCACCGCCTTGCCTTCCTTGGCCAGCGCATGGGCCTGATCGTCGGTGAGGCCCTCCGCCCGGGCCAGGCGGGCCGCGATTTCCTTGTAGCGATCGAGCCTGGCGAAGTTGGCGGGAGACGTGATGAGCATCATGTACTGCTCGCGTCCCTCCGCCGTCTTCCCGATGGAAACCATCCGCAGCCGGTCCGATTCGGCGGCCAGCTTTTTCCAGTAGTCGGTGAGCTGGGTGTAGTTGGCGAGGTGGTAGTCATCGCCGATGTTCCACCCCAGCTGCTCCTTGGGGGAAGTGAGGCGCCCCTGAGCGGTAAGGCCGGGAGCGGCGGCGAGCGCCGCGAGGAGCGCGAAGGCGGCGCGCGGGGCGCGACGGAGGGTGGTCACGGCCATGGCGGATCCTGAGGCTGGCGGGGTGGTAGGTCAGGGCGGGTGCCCTGCTCAACGGAAAGATACGGCTTCGAGCGGGGTCTTGTTGAAATGAGGTCGGCCGTCCTACGGAAGCGGGGGCCGCTTTCGCGACCCCCGCGCCCCCCAGCCTCGCACCGCGTCTAGGCGTTTCGGTCGATGCAGCTCACCTTGATCTGGTCCTGGGGCACGTTGGGGTTGTTGAGCTCCTCGAACGAGGCCGGGAGATTCACGTCTCCCCCATAACTGCCTCCCTTGAACCAGGGGCCGGTGGGGAACACCGTCTCCGCCGATCTGGCGTACTGCCGGATGAGGCGCCTGAGGTCGCCCAGTCGGTGGCCGGTGCCGAACATCCAGAAGGCCCGTTCCCGGAACAGGAGGTCCACTCGGGCAGCCG
>JAYUAL010000396.1:0-3480 GCA_043741355.1 Gemmatimonadales bacterium
CCGGATTGCTGGACGATGTGGACGAGAACGCCGGCGGTACTTTGAACATCGAGGAGGCCGCCGCCCGGATCAGCGCCCCATGGCTGATCGTGCATGGCACCGCGGACGAGTCGGTGAGTTTCGAAGAAGCGCAGCAGCTCGCGGCCGCCGCGCCGAAGCCGTCCTCCCGCTTGCTCGCGATCGATGGCTCGAACCATGGATTCGGAGCAGTGCATCCGTTCGCCGGGCCAACCGCCGACCTCGAACGGGTCTTCGACGAAACCACACGCTGGTTTTCCCGGCATCTCCCTTGACCGGGCCCCGCTCTCCCGCGAATCTCCAGCCATGCCCATCTACGATTTTTCTTGCCGGGATTGCGGCCGCGCCTTCGACGAGCTGGTGCGGGCCGATACCCGGGTGCACTGCCCCGCCTGCGGCGGGACTCGAGTGGAGCGGACCCTGTCCCTCCCGGCCCGGCCGGCGATGGCCGGCAAACCCGCCGATTTCAGCAGCCTCGGACCGCCGCCCGGCGGGGGGTGCTGTGGTGGCGGCTGTCACGGGCATTCCCACTGAGCCGGATCCCCGGGCTGATCGCGCGACTGGCCGAGCGGACCCCGCGGGAGGAGAATCTTCCCGATCGACCCAAAGCCGCCGTCGCCGTCATCCTCGCTCCCGATCCCGATTGCCTGCTCCTGATCCGCCGCGCCGAGCGAGAGGGCGACCGCTGGTCCGGCCAGATCGCGTTGCCGGGCGGGAGGTGGAGTGCCGACGATGCTGACCTGGCCGCCACCGCCCGTCGGGAGACCCGCGAGGAGGTGGGAGTCGACCTGGCCGGAGTGCCGGCCGCTGCGGTGCTCGACGATCTCGCGCCGCGAACGCCAGTGCTCCCGCCCATCGTTGTTCGCCCCTTCGTCTTCTCCATTCCCGGCGCCGTCCCACTGACTCCCAATGTCGAGGTCGCCGGGGCCTGGTGGATGCCGCTCGACACTCTACTGCGACCGGATCTCCTCCGGCCCCTGGAATACGAGCGCTACGGCACCCTGATCCGGGGTACTGGCTACCATCTGGAGGTCGGCGTGCTTTGGGGAATGACCGAACGGATTCTGACGCCGATGCTCGAGCTTCTGCGCTAAATTGGTTCCCTGTTCTGCAATTCCGTCACTTGCCACTTTGAATTAAATCATTGTAACAAGCGTGTTTGGGGCATGGCATTTACGAATGTTTTGTCGCTATTGACAAATATTTTAGGCATCACTAATTTACCAAAATCTGCGATTCGCACGATACGATTCTCATGCAGGTGTTCTCATGGTGGCCCACCCAGCCAGCGAGCCCCTCACCCGGTCGGTTGAGGACTACCTCAAGGGCATCTACCGCCTATCGAGCACCGGGCTTCCGGTCTCCACGAGTGACATCGCGGAGCTGCTCGAATTGTCGGCCCCCTCGGTCAGCGGAATGATTCGGAGGCTCTCCGATCTGGGGCTGCTGGAGCACGTTCCCTATCGCGGGGTGCTGCTCACCACCGCCGGCCGTCGGGTGGCGCTCCGCATGTTGCGCCGGCACCGGCTGATCGAGGCCTATCTGGTGGGTTTCCTCGGGTATTCATGGGACACGGTGCACGACGAGGCCGAACGGCTGGAGCATGCGGTGTCCGAAGTGCTGATCGAGCGCATGGCAGTGGCGCTCGGAAATCCCCGTTTCGATCCCCATGGAGATCCAATTCCCGATTCCGACGGCATGATCGACGAGCTGGTCTATACCCCGCTGGCCGAAATCCCCGGTGGCGAAACCGTGGAGATTCGCCGTGTGGCCACCAGCCAACCGGAGCGGCTTCGGTACCTGGAAACCTCCGGCCTGATCCCCGGAACCCGGGTGACCGTCACCCGGCACCAGCCTTTCCATGGGCCGATCACCGTCTCGGCGGGCGGGCAGGAGCAGGTCATCGGACATGAGCTCGCGGAGCAGTTGTTGTGCGTGCGGCCGGAGGCCCGATGAGCGCCGCCCCGACCGTTCCCGTCACGCCGCCGGTGGAGGAGCTCCTCGAAGGGTGGCGCCGTCCTCGGCACCGTCCCACGCTTCCGGAGTCGTATCAGACGGTGAGCGTACCCAGGGGAGTGGGTTTCTTCCGGAAGGCGCTGGCCTTTGCCGGCCCGGGATACATGGTGGCGGTGGGTTACATGGATCCGGGCAACTGGGCCACCGATCTCGCCGGCGGCGCGCGGTTTGGCTACACGCTGCTCAGTGTGGTGCTGATCTCCAACCTCATGGCCATCCTGCTGCAGTCGCTCGCCGTGAAGCTCGGCGTGGTGACCGGAAGGGACCTGGCCCAGGCCTGCCGCGATCACTACTCGAGGCCGGTCAGCTTCACCCTCTGGATCCTTTGTGAAATCGCCATCGCCGCCTGCGACCTGGCCGAGGTCATCGGATCGGCCATCGCGCTCAATCTGCTGTTCGGCATTCCGCTGCTCTGGGGCGTATGCCTCACCGCCGCCGACGTACTGCTGATTCTGGCGCTCCAGACCCGGGGCTTCCGGTATCTCGAGGCCTTCGTCATCGCGCTGGTGGCGACGGTGGGGGCCTGCTTCGCGGTGGAGCTCTTCCTGGCCAAGCCGGACTTTGCGGCGATCGGGCTGGGGCTGATCCCACGGGGCGAGATCATCTCCAACCCGCTCATGCTGTACATCGCAATCGGGATCCTGGGCGCGACCGTGATGCCGCACAACCTCTATCTGCACAGCTCGATCGTGCAGACCCGGCATGTGTTGCCCGATCCGGCGTCCAAGCGGGAGGCTATCCGGTTTGCGACGCTCGATTCGACGGTGGCCTTGCTCTTCGCCTTCTTCATCAATGCGGCCATTCTGATTCTCGCCGCGGCCACCTTCCACTCCACCGGCAACCAGGAAGTGGCCGATATCGGGGATGCCTATCGCCTGCTGACGCCGCTGCTCGGCACCGGCATCGCAAGCGTGTTGTTCGCGGTGGCGCTCCTCGCCTCAGGGCAGAACTCCACCATCACCGGCACCCTCGCGGGGCAAATAGTGATGGAGGGGTTTCTGAACATCCGGCTTCCAGCCTGGCTCCGGCGCCTCACTACCCGGCTGATCGCCATCATCCCCGCGGTGATCGTGACGGCGCTCTACGGGGAGCGGGGGGTCGGATCGCTGCTGATCCTCTCCCAGGTCATCCTGAGTCTGCAGCTCTCGTTCGCGGTGGTACCGCTGGTGCGGTTTACCAGCCAGAAAACCAAGATGGGGTCGTTCGCCAACGGCAGGGTGCTGACCGTGGGTGCCTGGACCGTTGCGGTGGTGATCATCGGGCTCAATGCCTGGTTGCTGGTGGGTGTCTTCCGTCAGTGGATGGCATAAACATGGCCATTGAGCTCGGGGTGCTCCTCGCGATCGCGATTCTGGGGGGGGCCGGGTTCGCGGTATTCGAGGTGGAAACGCCGTGGTGGCGGAAGGCGCTCAAGTGGGCCCTGGTGACCGCGATCACCCTGCTGCT
>JAYUAL010000397.1:0-3479 GCA_043741355.1 Gemmatimonadales bacterium
GACCAACGCGCTCCGCCGGCGGCAAACTGAACCGGAGGCGGGAGCAGCCGGGCATCCGCCAGCCAGCCGAAGAGCAGCAGCATACCCCCCGAATCGACGCCCAGTGAACGCCCGGACCAGATCCCCAGGAGTCCCCCCGCCACCATCGCGGCGGCCCAGCGCCCCGAGAGCGCGGCGGTAGCAACGGCCACGGCGAGCCAAAACATGGCGGGAGCCTGCCAGTCGCCGAGACCCTCGGGAAGCGCCGGCACCAGCAGCCGGGCCAGCAGAATCGCGGCAATCGGCGACAGCGAGAGGCGCCAGGGCGCGAGATGGAAGGGAAACACTCCGGCGATTACGAGCGAGCCCAGTCCGAACAGAATGACGAGAAGCCGCTCAGCGGGGGGACTGAACGGGCCCGCGGCAATCTCGTTCATCCGCCCGCCGCCAGCCCCCAGAATCGTAAAGAGAAGAAAGAACCCGCCCCCCAGCAGCGCCGCGCCCAGGAGGACCAGTCCGATCCAGCGGGCGCGGCGGCAGCGGAGCGCGGCGGCCGCGGCCGATACCAGCGCCAGGAAGACTCCGGCGGCGACAACGATGAGGTGAGGGCCGAGCGCGGCGAGGAGAAGTCCACCGAAGAGCACGAGGTCGGGCGTGAAACGGGGAATGCTCCGGGCGGCAGTCTCCCTTTTGCCACCCCTCTCGCGCCAGGCCCTCATCCCCGCGACTATCACGATCAGGGCGCCGGCGCCGATCAGAATCTCATTGGTCGTGGCGAAGGTGAAGCCGGCCGCGGGGCTGCCGGCGCGATCCGCGGCCATGCCCAGCGCCGTCAGCCCGAGACCCGCCGCGGCCAGGGCGCGGGCCCGAACGGTAGGGAGAATCACCGTCAGCAGTACCAGCGCGGCGTAGAGAACAAACGGCCGCTCGGTGAGCGCGTCCACGCGCGCTAGGTCACCGGGCGGCGACCATCCAGCTCGCGAATCGTCCGGGCGCTCGGGCTGCGGGTCTTCCTGAGGCGGGCGGCCACCCGCTCCGCCTGGGCCAGTACCCGCAGCACATTCTCCCCGGCGAGCTTGCGAAGCTCTCCCTCCCGCCACCCACGCCGGGCCAGCTCGGCAAAGAGCGCCGGAAAGGTGGTGACGTCCTCCAGCCCTTCGATCGTCTCGGTGATCCCGTCGAAGTCCGAGCCGATCCCAACGTGATCGACGCCCGCGATCTGGCGCACGTGATCGATATGGTCGGCCACGTCCTTGATGGTGACGTGAGGCCGGGTCCCTTGGCGGACAGCGGCGCCCGAATCTTGCCACGCCTTGAGTGCGGCGGAGACGAAGGAATTGACGAACGGTACCATCACGACGCCGCCATTCTTGGGAAGCCGGGCCAGAATCGAGTCGGGAATGTTGCGCCGGTGATCGGTGAGGGCGCGCGCGGCGGAATGGGAGAAGATCACCGGCGCCTCAGTCACGTTGAGGGCATTGCTCATGGTGCCGGGGGAGACGTGGGACAGGTCCACCAGCATCCCCAGCCGGTTCATCTCCCGGACGACCTCCTCGCCGAACGGGGTCAGCCCGCCGTGTCTGGCCGAATCGAGGGCCGCATCGGCCCAATCGAGCGTCACATTGTGGGTGAGGGTCATGTACCGCGCACCCATTTCGTAATACATCCGGAGCGCGCCGAGCGAATTCTCGATGGCGTGTCCGCCCTCGAGCCCTAACAGCGAGCCGATCTTTCCCGCGGCAAAGGCGCGCCGAACCGAGGCCGCGGTCGGGGTCCACTGCAACGCCTCGGGGTACCTTGCGATGACCCGCCGGGCGATGTCGAACTGCTCGAGCTGCACCCGGGCGTAGCCGGAGTCCCGGATCTCGCCGGGAATGTAGATCGACCAGAACTGGGCCCCCACCATTCCCTGCTTGAGGCGGGCGAGGTCGGTGTGGCCCGGGGTGCGTTTCCGGAGGTCGTAGCGCCCGACGTCGCCCCGCGCGACGGTATCCTCGCGGATGCGCCAGGGGAGATCATTGTGCCCGTCCACCAGGGGAGTGGTGCGCAGCACTCTCCTGGCGAGGGCCAAGTTGGGATCGGCCGCCTGCCCCGCGAGGGGCCCGGCGGCGCCGGCGAGCAGGAGCAGAGAAACAACTCGGGTCACGAAGCCTCCGGCCAGGTGTAATCCTTGAATCGGTCGCGCAGCACCTTCTTGTCGAACTTGCCGACGCTGGTCTTGGGGATCACCTCGATCACCGCCACGTCGTCCGGCAGCCACCAATCCGCCACCTTGCCCTTGAGGTAGCTGCGAATCCCTTCCCGGGTGACGCTCACGGCGCCGGGCTTTGCCACCACGCACGCCAGCGGCCGCTCGGTCCACTTGGGGTGCGCGATCGCCACGACCGCGGCCTCCGCCACCTCGGGATGCCCCATGATGGCATTCTCCAGATCGACGCTCGAGATCCACTCGCCGCCGCTCTTGACCATGTCCTTGGTCCGGTCGACCAGGCGGACCGCGCCGCGATCGTCGATGCAGGCCACGTCTCCGGTGCGGAACCAGCTCCCGTCGAACCGCGCGCTGCAGTCCTCGTCGCCGTAGTACTTGCTGATGACCCATGGCCCCCGCGCCTGCAGCTCGCCGGCGGTGACCCCGTCCCACGGCGCCACGGCACCGTCCTCGGTGACCACCCTGAGCTCGACCAGCGGAAAGGGAGTGCCCTGAAGCAGGCGGAATCGGGTGCGCTCCTCCGCGGGCCAATCTGCCATGTCGGCCCGGAGGCGCGCCACCGACCCGGCAGGCGAGAGCTCGGTCATTCCCCAGGCGTGCACCACCTCGATTCCCAGATCCCGCTCGAAGCCCTCCATGAGCACCCGCGGCAGCGCCGATCCCCCGACGATGATCTGGCGGAGCGAGGGCAGCTTGCGTCCTTCCTGCTTCAGGTAATGATACAACGCGGCCACGATGGTCGGCACGCCGCCGATGAAGGTCACCTGGTTTTCCTCGATCATGTCCGCCAGGTCTTTCGGCGTGAGATAGGGCCCCGGCATCACCACTCCTGCCCCGAGCATCGCCGCGGCAAACGGGAGGCCCCAGGCGTTGGCGTGGAACATCGGCACGATCGAGAGCAGCACATCCCGCTCCCGGATCTGGAACGAATCGGTGAGCGCGATGCCCAGCGTGTGCAGCACCAGTGCCCGGTGGGAGTAGAGCACGCCCTTGGGGTGGCCGGTGGTGCCGGAGGTGTAGCAGAGCGCCGCGGCGTCCCGTTCGTCGAGCTCGGGCCAGGAAAACCCTTCCGGCGCGTCGGCCAGGAGCTTTTCGTAGTCCAGCAGGCCTTCTCCGGCCGGGACCGGTCCGTCACTCATCACGATGACCTGCTTCACGGTGGTGAGCTCCGACCGCACCTTGGCGAGCACCGGCAGCAGCGATGGGTCCACCAGTAGCACGGTGTCACCCGCGTGGTTGATGACGTAGGCGAGCTGCTCCGGAAACAATCGCACATTCACGGTGTGCAGCA
>JAYUAL010000398.1:0-3458 GCA_043741355.1 Gemmatimonadales bacterium
GCCTCCAGAATCAGCACCGGGGCGGCGGTGGCGCTCTTGCCGCGGAAGTCGTCGATCAGCCCCGCGAAGCGCTGCAGGCCCTCGCGCACATTGGGCCGGAGCCCGGTGACCCGGTCGGCGATCCGCGCGGTTTCCAGCAGCGTCTTGCCCCAGCCGGAGGCGGCGATCCGGAAGGTCTCCAGGCTCGCTTCGCCGATGCCGCGCCTCGGCACCGCGATGGCGCGCATGAAGGCCTCGTCGTCGGAGGGGTTCGCGACCAGCCGGAGGTAGCCCAGCAGATCCTTCACCTCGCGCCGCTCGTAGAAGCTGATCGCGCCGACGACCCGGTACGCCACGCCGGCCCGGCGGAAGGATTCTTCCATCGCGCGGGATTGGGCGTTGGTGCGGTAAAGCACGGCCATGTCCTCCAGCGCCCATTCGCCCGCCGAGCTCCGCTTGGCCAGCTCCCGCGCGATGTATTCCGCCTCGTCGCGCTCGTCGGCCGCGGCTACCAGGGTGACCGATTCGCCGCCGGGGCGCCGGGTCCGCAAGGTCTTGCCGAGGCGCCCGGTGTTCCGCGCGATGGCGGCATTGGCCGCGTCGAGGATGATCTGGCTGGACCGGTAGTTCTCTTCCAGCCGCACCACCTTGGCGCCGGCGAAATCCTTCTGGAAGTCCAGCATGTTCTTCACTTCCGCGCCGCGCCACCCGTAGATCGACTGATCGTCGTCACCCACCGCGAACACGTTCCCGTGTCCTCCGAGGTGACGCACCAGCTCGTACTGGGCCTTGTTGGTGTCCTGGAATTCGTCGACCATCACGAACCCGAAGCGGTCCCGCCACCAGGCCAGGCGATCGGGGTGCTCCCTGAACAGGGTAAGAGGGTGGAGCATCAGGTCGTCGAAATCCATCGCGTTCTGGCGCTTGAGCGCGGCCGCGAGCGGATCCATCAACTCGGCGGCGATCTGGGTGAGCCGGTCGAACCCGGCGGTGGCCCCCAGCTGACCGGCGGAGATCATCCGGTTTTTGGCGGAGGAGATGATTGCCTGCACCGCGCGGGGCGGGAACAGCTTGGCGGCGATGTTGCGCTCTTCGAGGAGCCGGCGAATCAGCGCCAGCCGATCGTCTTCGTCGAAGATGGTGAACTGGCGGGAGAACCCCAGTCGCTCCGCCTCGCGACGGAGCAGTCGGGCCGAGAGGCTGTGGAAGGTTCCGATCCAGAGGCCGGTGGGATCGCGCGACAGCAGCGTCGCGATCCGGTGCTTCATTTCCGCAGCGGCCTTGTTGGTGAACGTCACGGCGAAGATCCGTTCCGGCGGAACCCCGTGCTCATCCATCAGCACGGCGATGCGCGTGGTCAGGACCCGGGTCTTCCCCGAGCCGGCGCCGGCCAGAACCAGGAGCGGCCCCGACACATGCGCGACTGCCTCCCGTTGTTCGGGGTTCAGCGTCCGGGCCCAGTCCCGGCCGGGCGGTCCGGCCGGCATCTCAGTCAGGGAGGAGCCGGTCCGTGCCGACGTAAGGGACCAGCGCGCCGGGAATCCGCACCGTGCCATCGGCGGCCTGGTTGTTCTCCAGCAGTGCAGCGATGGTCCGCGCGAAAGCGACGCCAGAGGCATTCAGGGTGTGAACGAACTCCGGTTTGGCCCCGGGCGTCGGGCGGAACCGGATGTTGGCACGGCGGGCCTGGAAGTCGGTGAAGGTGCTGGCGCTGCTGCATTCGAGCCAGGCGCCCACGCCCGCGGCCCAGACCTCGAGGTCGTAGGTACGCGCCGCGCTGAACCCGGTGTCTCCGCTGGCGAGCTCCATGACTCTATAGGGAAGCTCCAGTCGCTGCAGCACGGCCTCGGCGTGCCCGGTCAGCAGCTGGTGCTCCGCTTCGCTCGCATCGGGACGGGTCAGGCGCACCAGCTCCACCTTGTCGAACTGGTGGACCCGGAGCAGGCCGCGGGTATCCTTGCCCGCCGCGCCGGCTTCGCGCCGGAAGCAGGGCGTGAAGGCCACAAAGGCCTTGGGGAGCTGGGCGGCGTCCAGGATCTCGTCCCGATGGAGATTAGTGACCGGCACCTCGGCGGTGGGGATAAGGAACAGATCGTCCCGCGGCATCGCGTACTGATCGTCCTCGAATTTCGGAAGCTGGCCGGTCCCGATGAGGCTGGCGCGGTTCACCATGAAGGGGGGCGCCACCTCCAGGTAGCCGTGCTCGCGGGTGTGCAGATCGAGCATGAAGTTGGCAAGCCCGCGCACCAGCCGCGCTCCCGCCCCGACGAAGACCGGGAATCCCGAGCCGGAAAGCTTGGCGCCACGGACCAGATCGAGGATGCCCAGATTCTCGCCCAGCTCCCAATGGGGGCGCGGTGGGAAGTCGAAGGCCGGAATGGCGCCCCACTCGCGCACCATCCGGTTGGCCGCGGCGGAACCGGTGGGAATCGCGGGATGGGGAATATTGGGAATCCGGAGCAGCTCCTGATGGAGCTTTTCTTCCACCTCGCGGATCTCGGCGTCGAGCGCCTTGACCCGGTCGGAGGAGAGTTTGAGCGACGCGAGAAGCTCGTCGGCCGGTTCCTTGGCGCGCTTGCGTCGCGCCACCGCATCGGTGGCGGCGTTGCGGTGGGCCTTCAGCTGTTCGGCTTCGGTGAGCCGCTCCCGCCAGAGCCGATCGAGCGCCAGGACCTCGTCGAGCGCCGCGGCGACCGCGTTATCCTCGCGGCGCAGAAGGGCGGCCCGCACTCCCGCGGGGTCCTGTCTGAGCAGCTTGACGTCGATCACTTCTTGGGAAGTCCGAGCTCGAGCCCGCGATATCCGCAGTTGACGTTAGTGACGATGCGAAATCTCATCGACCGGGTCGGCGCGTCTATCGCGAGAATTTCCATCTTGGCGTAGTACGGAACGCCCAGCGAGCACGTGCCGCTGAGGGTGGCGCGAAGGTAGTACACCTTGCCGATGCCGGCCGTCACCGTGTCCTTGGTGATGTAGCCGAGCTGTTGGGCGATGGTGATCTGGTCGAACGGCGTGGGGGTCTCCAGAAAGCCGGGGAGCCCGCCGGCAGTCCCCGTACTCACCAGCGAGCCCAGCGGAAGCAGGATGGTCCGGCCGTCGCGGTCCACGTCGTAGACGAAATCGAAGCTCGAGACCTGGTCCAGCCGCACCCGCTGGCGCGCCTCGATGTTGTACCCCGAGGGCAGATTGAGCGGAGTGTTGCTGGCCGCCCAGACGGTGACGGTGTCCTCGCGGTTTTCGATCCGGGCGGGGAGCAGGCTGAGCGCGTTGCCGCAGGCCGAAAGGGCCGCCGCGGCCAGGAGGGCGCAGAACGCGGAAAACAGGGTGATCGGACGCATGATAGAATCCCAAGTTTAAGGGGGGACCCAAGTGGGGTCAACTCAAAGTGTTTTCTTGACTTCGGGCCCTTCGCCTCCTAACCTTCCCGCCACCTCCTGACCCCCAAAAACAACGAGGCTCGATGGGAGGCTTGCGTGAGA
>JAYUAL010000399.1:0-8031 GCA_043741355.1 Gemmatimonadales bacterium
GCAGCGGTGTAGCGGCCTTCGGCAATCCCGGTGAGCTGCACGAACGAGCCGGGTCGGCCGAATCCAGTCTGAAGCGATAAAAACGGTACTATGCCATCGTCCTCGTAGCCGAAGGCGCGGGGCGTCAACGTGAGTCCGGCACCCACCGAGGTGCTGACATCGACGTCCTCTTCCCGGGCGAACCCCTGCAGCCCCCGAGACACCAGAAACCGGGCTCGGCGCCATTGTATGAAGGGCCCCACCGCGCCGGTGACGGTTTTCCCGAGGGTGTCGGTACCAGCCTCGTCGGCAAAATCCTCTCGCCGGACCTGCCCGCTCACGCCCGCCCGGAAGTATCCCCCGGGGCCGGCGCGCAGGGCCCAGGCGGCAGCGGCGTACCCGAGGGCGGCACGCCGCCGCAGGGTCTGTCGAGCCTTCGGATCTCCCTCGACGAACCGCAGCACCCGGTGGTCTCGAACGTCGCCGCCGATCTGCCAGCTGCTCCGTCCGGAGAGCGAGAAGAACGGCTTGGAAAGCTGGGCCTGGCCGATGTCGCCGTCGCTCAAGTGGGCATAGAGAAAGCTGAGTCCGACCCGGCCGGCAAACAGGCGGGGCTGCCGGAACACCGTCGTGATCGTGGAACGATCGGGATCGCTCTTGTACCGGACGCTGGCCAGGGTGGCGGTACCGAGAAAATTGAGCTCCTCGATTCCCACGGTCGGCGAGAAGCTCCCGCCGGTGCTCTGGATATTGAACAGCGGCCGGGTACTCCAGCCGTCTGCGGTGGTCACGCGAACCACCAGCCCCGAATCGCGCCTGACCGTGTCGATGGTGACCGCGCGGAAGATGCTCAGAAACCTGAGGTTGCGAGCCGTCTCGGCCACCCGGGCCGAATCGTAGGGCTCCCCGGCCCGGAACAGGAGCTCGCGGCGCACGACTCCCGCGCGGGTGGTGAAGTGGAGGCCGTTGGCGGCCCGGGCGGCGAAATTGCTGGCTTCGGAAGGAGCGAAAATGTCGTAGCGGACAATTTCGACCGCGCGGACCACCGGAGTGGTATCGCGGGAGGGCGTCGTCTCGGCAGAGGCGCTCGCGGGCGCAAGCGCGCCGATGGCCGCCACCGCGGCCCGGAAAATCACCACTCCGCTCCGTGCGTCCCGGGGCCTAGCCGAGGCTCTCGAGCAGCTTCCAGAGCTCGACCGCGCTGAAATCGTGAAAGCGGCGGACCAGCTCCTGCTCCGAGATCTCGACGAAGATCCATCCAGTCGAGCGAGTTGCCTCGCTGGAGACGAAGTGCACCCGGCCCCGGATCGGTGGCGTTCCCGGGGCGGCCTCGAGGAAGACGCGCCATGTCGTGCCCCCGCGGGCCAAGTCTCCCAAATGGCGGGCCCCCGGATGCTCCGGCAGTTCGATCGGCGATGAGGTCATCCCTGTAATGAGTAAGGCCCGGGCACCCTGTAGGAAAGGGGGCGAAAGGCCAGGAGTGCCGCTAACTTTGGCGTCTGATGAGCATTCCCCCAAGCCAACCCGCCTCCCCGTTGACGGCCTGCGCCGCCTGCGGAGCATCACTGACGGGCCCCTTCTGCGCCGGATGCGGCGCGCCCTCGGGGAGTCGCACCTGCTCGGCCTGCCAGGCGCCCCTCTCGCCGGGAGCCCGCTTCTGCCACCGCTGCGGCGCCGCGGCCGGCCCGAGCGCACGGCCGGGCAGCCGGGAGCGCACCGCCTGGATCGTGGCCGGGGCCGCGGTCGTGGTGGCGCTGCTGCTGACCGTCTGGAAAATCGGCGGGGCCCGGCCCACCGTCCCCGACATGGGCAACGCGGGCAACGTCGGCGCCGGCCGCGCGGCCGGTCCCGCGGGGCGGCCGCCCGACATCAGCACCATGACCCCCAGGGAGCGCTTCGACCGGCTGTATGATCGCGTCATCCAGGCTGCCGAAGCGGGCGACAGCCAGACCGTGGCGCAGTTCGCTCCCATGGCTCTCGGCGCCTACGACCTGCTCGACGCAGTGAACGCCGATGCCCGCTATCACGCGGCGATGATCCACCTGACCATGGGAGACTTTCCCGGCGCTCTGGCGCTGGCGGACACCATCCAGGCCGACGCTCCGGGACACCTGTTCGCCAACATCGTCCGCGGCGAAGCCGCCGACCGGGACAACGACACGGCGTTGCTGAGCCGGAGCTATCGCGACTTTCTCGACCACTACGATCGTGAACTCAAGGCCGGCCGCGTCGAATACCAGGAGCACCGGCCCATCCTCGAGGACTTCAGAACCCGGGCCAAGGCGAGCCTGGGACGGTGACCGTGCCCCGAACCATTCATGTCGGGCATTCTCCCGATTCCGACGACGCATTCATGTTCTACGCCTTGGCGGAGAGCAAGCTCGACACCGGCGACCTCCGCTACGTGCACGAGCTCTGCGACATCGAATCCCTGAATCAGCGCGCCCTGGCCGGGGAGTTGGAAGTCTCCGCCGTCTCGATTCACGCCTACGCCTACCTGGCGGACCGCTACGCGTTGCTGGCCAGCGGCTCCTCCATGGGCGATGGGTACGGCCCCCGTCTGGTGGCCACCCTCCCCGGGCCCGCCGACCCCCGGTCGGCGCTCAAGGGGTACCGGGTGGCGGTGCCGGGCCTTCGTACCACGGCTTATCTCGCGCTCCAGCTCTACCAGCCGGACATCGAGGCGGTGGTCATGCCCTTCGACCGGATCGGCGATGCGGTCAAGGCGGGAGAGGCCGACGTGGGCCTCCTGATCCACGAGGGGCAGCTCACCTACGCCGACGATGGGTTCTACCTCTGGCAGGACCTGGGGGCCTGGTGGCTGGAGGAGACCGGGCTCCCGCTGCCACTCGGTGGCAACGTGGTCCGTCGCGACCTGGGCCCCGAGGTCACCGCCCAGGTGGCAAGGGACCTTCGTTCCAGCATCGAGTATGGTCTGGCCCATCGCGCGGCGGCGCTGGCCCACGCCAGCCGCTACAACCGCGGCATCGGCGAGGAAAAAACCGACCGGTTCGTCGGGATGTACGTGAACCAGTGGACCGTAGACTACGGTCCCGGTGGACGCGCCGCAGTGCAGCTCCTGCTGGACCGGGCCCACGAGGCGGGGATCATTCCCGAACGGGTTAGGGTGGAGTTCGTGGGCTAGGGAGACTCCCTTCCAGGCCACCTCCGCTTAACTTCTACTTCTCAAGACCCAGTTCTCTCACCCCGGAGCGCCGTGGACGCCGCCTCGCGCCCTGCCGAACCCGCCGGCCTCCTCGTCGTCGATGATGAGGAGGCGATCCGCAACGCCCTGAAGCGCTACCTCACCGGGCAGGGATATGATGTCATCACCGCGAGCACGGGAGAAGAAGCCCTCCAGGCGGTGCGCCGCCACAAGCTGGCCTGCCTCCTCCTCGACGTCCGGCTCCCCGATGCCAACGGCGTCGACCTGGTGCCCAAGCTCCTGGAGCTGGAGCCCACCGCAGCGATCCTGATGCTCACCGCCGTCAACGACGCCGCCAGCGCCACGCTCTGCATGCAGCGCGGCGCCATGGACTACCTCACCAAGCCGGTCGATCTGGCCGACCTGGCCCGCGCCATTCAGCGTGCCCTCCGGCGCCGCGACACCCAGATGGAGAGCGCGAAGATCAACCAGTGGCTCAAAGAAGAGGTGGCCCTCCGGACCGCGGAGCTCAGGATTGAACGCGCCAACCTGGAGCGGATTTCAGTGGCCACGCTCGAGGCGCTGGTCAACGCCCTCGAGGCCAAGGATCCCTACTTGCGGGGCCATAGCGCGCGGGTGGCGGACTTCTCGGCGATGGTGGCGGGAGAGCTGGGCCTGTCCGATGAGCAGGTCGAATCGATCCGGATCGGCGGCCGGCTCCACGACATCGGAAAAATCGGAATCCGTGAGGAAATCCTGAACAAACAGGGCCCGCTGACCGACGAAGAGTTCGAGCATGTCAAGCTCCACCCGGTCACCGGCTCGGACATCCTGGCCCCGCTCACGCATCTGGGGCACGTTATCGATTACGTGCGGAGCCACCACGAGCGCTGGGACGGCCGAGGCTATCCCGACGCGCTCTCCGGTGATGCGATTCCCCTGGGGGCCCGGATCATCGGCGCGGTCGAGATCTACGACGCCCTGACCACCTCGAGGCCTTACCAGGAAAAAATGACCCCGGAGCTCGCGGTCGAGCGGCTTCGCGACCTGATCGGGACGGTGGTGGACCCGGAAATCCACCGCGCCCTCCAGGCCGTCGTCGCCCGCCGCGAGGCGCTGGTCTTCCTCGACGACTCGCGTGGTTGAGCGCCGCTCGCTCCGGGTGCTGATAGTCGAGGACGACAGTGCCATGGTCTCGATGCTGCGGGCCATGCTCGAGAACGAAGGGTACCACGACATCGCGGTGGTGGAGAGCGGCCTCGAGGCCCTCGGTCCCGCCGCCTCCAGCGACGTGGTCCTGCTCGACAACCAACTCCCCGACACCACCGGGATCGATCTTCTCCCCCGCCTCCTGGCCCGGCCCGATCCGCCCTCGGTTATCATGGTGACCGGCGAGGGCAGCGAGGAGCTGGCCGCAAAGGCCATGCGGCTCGGAGCCGAGGACTATCTGGTCAAGGGTCCTCACCTCTTCGAGGCCCTCCCCGCGCTGGTGGAAAGGGCCCGGCGGAACCGGTTGCTGCGCTCGACCAAGGCGGAGGTGGAGCGGGATCTGGTACGGGCTGAGCGGCTCGCGGCGATCGGGGAGATGACCGTCACGCTGCACCACGAGCTCAACAACCCGCTCATGGGCGCCCTGGCCGAGGTCGAGCTGCTGCTCGCGCGGCCCACGCCCGACGCCGAGCTCAAGGTCGCGATGGAAGTAGTACGTAGGGCGCTGCTTAGAATGCGCGACATCGTGAAACAGGCCGGCGATCTGCAGCGGGCCGACAGCACGGATTACCTGAGCGGGCTGCAGATGATCAGCCTGGCCTCCTCGGATGCGCCACGCACCGTGGCGCGGGGCCGTGCGGTGCTCTGTGCGCCGGACCTTGAGCTTGCCAGGGCCACCGCACTATTGCTGCGCCACGCCGGGTTCAACGTCGAGCGCGCGGCCACCATACCCGAAGCGGAGGAAGAGGCCGCGCGGCTGGATACCACCCTGGTGGTGCTTTCGGTTCCGGGAAACGCGGCCGATCCCCTGCGCGGCTTCTGCCCCCGCGCTGAGCGGTCCTATGCGCTGGTGGTGCTGGTGCCCGGCGATCCTGGACCGGCGCGCGCCACTGGTGCCGACCTGGTGCTGACGATTCCCTACGATCCCTCGGCGTTCCGGGAGGAAGTCCTCGCCGCTCTGGCCCAGCGCCCCCGATAGTTCATGCGCGTCGGGAAGGCTTTTCCGCCGCGTACCCCATCCCGCGCAGCCGAACCAGCCGGAGCCGCATCGGCGGATGAGACGCGAAGAGATCCCCGAGGAACCCCTCCTTGTCCGCGAGTTTCCGTTCGCCGGGGTCGATGATGCAGAGGTGCGCGGCGCCCCGCGCAATGGACCGGGTGGCCCCGCTGGCGGCTTCGATTTTCTCGAGCGCGTTGGCCAGCGCCATCGGATTGCGGGTGAGCTGCGAACCGGTCGCGTCGGCCAGGTATTCCCGCTTCCGGCTCACGCCCATGGAGAGCAGGCGGGTGATCAGCGGAGCCAGGACCAGGGAGATGAGCCAGAGCACCAGCACCACCAGCGCGAGCGGATTCCCTTTCTTGCCCCCGCCCCGCCCACCGCGGCCACCCCCGAACCGCAGGAACTGGCGCATCACGTCCGACATCAGGGCTACCACCCCCACCATCGCGGCCAGCAGCGTCATCAGCCGAATGTCGTAGTTACGGATGTGCGACATCTCATGCGCCACGACCGCTTGCAGCTCGTCGCGATCGAGCACCGCGAGCAGCCCTTCGGTAACGGCGATATGCGCGGTGATGGGATCGCGGCCGGTGGCGAAAGCGTTGGGGTCCTGGTCGGGAATGATCCAGATTTTGGGCTTCGGAAGGCCAGCCGCGATCGCCATTTCCTCGACCACGTTGTCAAGCCGCTGGAGCTCCGGCGTGGCCGGGGTGATCAGCTCCTGCGCTCCGGTGGCGGCCAGCACCCGCCCCGCTCCATTGCGCCAGGCGTACCAGGCGATGGCCCCGGACACGCTGCTGGCGATAAGCCCGATAAATGGGATCACGTGGTGATACTGCTCCGGCGGCAGATCCCGGGTCTGGAGGTATAGCACGAGATCGCCGCCGAATCCGATCCAGGCGAAGAACAGCAGGAACCCCACGACCAGCCAGGCCGATTTCCGCTTGTTTGACTCCTGCTGGGCGAAGAGGTTCTGGTCGCGCTCGCTCACGCCGGAGGCTTGTTGAACGAGAGATCGACGTTGGGAACGGCGCGCTCCGCTGCGTCCTCAATCTCCCACAGCTCGGCGGGCGAGGCCTTGGCCAGCCCGGCGGCGAGATTGGTCGGGAACTGCATCTGCTTGGTGTTGTACTGGGTCGCAACGTCATTGTAGAGTTGACGCGCGAAACCGATCTTATTCTCGGTGCTGGTCAGCTCTTCCTGGAGCTGCAGCACGTTGGCGGAGCTTTTGAGCTCGGGGTAGTTCTCCGTCAGCGCAAAGAGCCGCCCCAGCGCCTGGGTCAGCTCACCCTCGGCCTTGGCCGTCCCCGCCACTCCCTGGGCCGAAACCGCTTTGTTCCGGGCCGAGATCACCGCCTCGAGCGTACCGCGCTCGAACTCCATCACTCCCTTCACGGTGTTGACCAGATTGGGGATCAGGTCGTGCCGCCGCTTGAGCTGCACGTCGATCTGCTTCCAGGCGTTGATCACCTGGTTTTTGAGCGCGATGAGCGAATTGTAGGCACTCATCACCCACAATCCGACGATCACCGCGACGACCAGAATAATCACCAGACCCATGGGTGCCTCCGTAGCGGGAAGAAGCGGTCCGGCGGCGCCGGGCCGGTTCACCAAAGCGGGAGAAAGAAGCGGACGGCGGCTTGCGGACGCAACAGGGGCCCGGGAAACGAGGTCCGAAAGGTTAAGGCGTCGAATGGGTGCCGGAAGCGGCGAAAAGGTGGGGTTCCCCGAAGCGAGGAGACTAGCATCGATCCATGCGACGCGGCGTCACTCTGCTCGAACTCCTGGCTGTACTGGTCATCGTCGGCCTGATAGCGGGAATGGTCGTGCCCGGCGCGGCCTCCCTCGCGGACCGGCTGGCGGTGGAGCACGAGGCGGCCCGCCTCCTGGTTGCCTACCGCTCCGCCTGGCTGACGGCTCGGGTCCAGCACCGACTGGCCCTGCTCCGGGTCACCGCCGACTCGCTCGCCATCTGGACCGTTAGCAGCGCCGGTGCCCCGGATACGGTCCTGGCATGGCTGACCCCGGGTCCGGGTCTGGCGGGCGTATCGATCCAGGGAGCGCCCCGCACCACCGTGTTCGCCCCGTACGGGGCGGCTATGGGCTTGGCCAATACCCGCCTCATCCTGGGGCGGGGCAATGCCAGCCGTCAGGTGGTGGTGTCGAGGCTTGGAAGGATGCGGGTACTGCCCTGACAGGCGGGAGTCGGGAAGCGGAGGCTGAGAATCGGCCTAAAAGACAATATCGACATGCACCACGATATCGGGATCCATCTTCAGAACCAGAAATCGAGTGAGTTTTTCGATTTTATAGTCGTGCAGATTCATGGGAAGGCTCGCGGTGAGGTGAATACCGTCATTCCCGCGGATCACTGTCCCCTTCACTTTTTCCGGCCGGGACACACCATGAATGACGAAGTTTCCGTCCAGCACAACGCCCGTGCTGTCCCCCCGCGCCCACTCGACCGTCAGGCCGGCCAGCTCGAAGCGGATGTTGGGATAAAGCTCCGCCTCCATCGTCTTCACCAAATCACGGTCCCGGCGGTCGTTACCGGTCTTAAGCGTCTTGACCGGCGCCTCCACCCACCCTCGGACTTCACTCAAGCCCGCGCCCCCGGTCATCCGTCCACGCACCTCGGCGGTGGTACCGGTAAAGTCCCCCAGCGTCGATTTGCCGTCGAAGCTGAGCGTCGCACGTC
>JAYUAL010000400.1:0-8000 GCA_043741355.1 Gemmatimonadales bacterium
CCGGCCACCCTCGGAGGGCACTGCCGGGTGACCCGGCGCCACGGGGGCGAGCAGCGGGCGGGGGAGCCTTCCCCCATGGTCAGTCTGGCACTGGAGGCCGCGGACGATCTCAGGGCCCGCGACCTGGTTGCCCTGGATCTGCGGGGCCTGAATGACGCCATCGACTGGTTCGTGATCGGGTCGGGCACCTCGGACGCCCACGTCCGTGGCATCGCCCAGTCGGTGGTCCAGCGCCTGGAGGCGGAGGGGGTCCGGGTGCACCACGTCGAGGGACTTCCGGCCGGGCGGTGGGTACTGTTGGATTTCGTCGATGTGGTCGTTCACTTGTTCCACCCCGAAGCACGCGCCTTCTACAAGCTCGAGAAGTTGTGGAGTGACGCGCCGAGGTTCGTGCCCGAGGCTGAAAGGAAGTCGCCATGAAGCGTCGTATTGGTATGGCAGCCCTGCTGCTTGCCCTGCTCCCAGCAACCTTGCCGGCGCAGTATTTCGGGCGCAACAAGGTGCAATACGGTCGTTTTGACTTCAAGATCATCCAGACCGAACACTTCGACGTGTACTACTACCAATCGGAGCGAGTCGCGGCCCTGGATATCGCCCGGATGGCGGAGCGTTCCTATGCCAAGCTCTCCAAGGCGCTCAACCACGAGTTCAACGAGCGCAAGCCCATCATCCCCTACGCTTCGCACTCGGATTTCCAGCAAACCAACACCTCGGGCGGAGAGATCGACGAGAGCACCGGAGGGTTCACCGACTTCCTCCGGCACCGGAACATTTTCCCCCTGACCGGCGCGTACGACGACAACCAGCACGTCCTCCAGCACGAAATGACCCACCAGTTCCAGTTCGACATCTGGTCCCGGGGCCGGGTGGGCGGCGGAGTGCAAGGCATCATCACCGCCAACGCCCCGCTCTGGTTCGGCGAAGGCATGGCAGAGTACTTCTCGCTCGGGCCGGTGGACCCCAACACCGCCATGTGGCTCCGGGACGCGGCGCTCGAAGGCAAGCTGCCGAGTCCCGACGATTTTTACCGGGTGTTTCCCTACCGCTTCGGGCAGGCCCTGGTGGCGTACATCGGCCAGCGCTGGGGTGACGAGGCCATCGGCCAGATCACCAAGCTGGGCTCGGCCGGGGGCATCGAGCCCGCGCTGCAGCGGGTGCTGGGGCTCTCCTTCCCGGCGCTGGTGGCGCAGTGGCAGGACGCGGTGCAGAAGCAGTACCTGCCGGAAATCGGGAACCGGATCAAGGCCCGGGCCATCGCCACCGAGCTCCTGACCAAGCGGAGCGCGGGAGGCACCTGGCACTTGGCGCCGGCGCTATCGCCCGACGGAACCAAGATCGTATATCTGAGCGAGAAGAATTTCTACTTCATCGATCTCTGGCTCGCCGACGGAAACACCGGCAAGACCATTCACCGGCTGCTCAGCTCCTCCGCCAGCGGCAACTTCGAAACCTTCCGCTTCATCACCTCCTCGGCGAGCTGGTCGGCCGACGGGAAGTATCTGGCGTTGTCCGCTCAGAAGGGCGGCAAGGACGACATCGTCATCGTGGACGTGGAGCGCAACAAGCAACTCCGGGACATCCGGGTGCCGATCGCCGGCGTCAACACGCCGACCTGGAGCCCCGACGGCACCCAGCTGGTCTTCAGTGGACTGGACGGCGGCATCTCGGACCTGTTCCTGATCAACGCCGACGGCTCCGGACTGCGGCGGCTCACCAACGACAAGGCCGCCGACCTGCATCCGGTCTGGTCTCCCGACGGCAAATCGATCGCCTTCACCACCGACCGGGGCCCGAACACCGATTTCGACAAGCTCAAGTGGGGCAACCTCCGCATCGGGATCTACCACCTCGACTCCGGCCGGATTGACCTGCCGGCCGGCATGGACGCGGGACGCAACACCAATCCGCAGTGGTCGCCGGACGGCAAATCGATAGCGTTCGTCTCCGACCGGAACGGGGTCGCGAACATCTACATGCACGATCTGCCCGATGGGCAGACCTACCAGCTCACCGACTTCTATACCGGTGTGCAGGGCATCACCCCGCTCTCTCCGGTGCTCTCGTGGGCCCGCCAGGCCGACAAGCTCGCGTTCGTGTACTTCGAGCAGGGGCGCTATGACGTCTACACCCTGAGCGCGCCCGCCACGCTCAAGAAGCAGCCCTGGAACGCAAATCAGGTAACGGCATCGCGGCCGCTGGCAACGATCGCGCGGAGCGGTGACGCCTCCCGTCCGGCGGTTGCGGCCATTCAGCCGCCGGCCGGCCCCCAGGTGCTGGGCGGCGGCGCGGTCTACCGTACGCCGCGCGGATTTCGCCGGGCCGATTCGCTCCCGGCGCGGCCCGATTCTGTACTGGCCAAGTACGAGCCGGTCTCGATCGCGAAGATCCTCGACTCGCTCGACATCACGCCGCCGGATACGAACGAATTCACATTTAAGAACTACAAAGCGACGCTGGAGCCCGAGTACGTCACCCGACCCACTATCGGGTACACTCGCGATACCTTCGGGCGGGGGCTGACCGGGTCCACCGGCATCGTGCTGGGAGACATGCTCGGCAATCACCAGCTCGGCTTTGCCGCCTCCCTCAACGGCCGCATCAACGAGACCTATTTCGCGGCCCAGTATGTCAACCTGGCGCGGCGACTCAACTGGGCCGTCGGGCTCGACCAGCAGCCCTACTTCTACTACGAAGGCGCGGGGTTCCGCAACGGGGGCAATGGCAGCGTCGAATACGTGGAGAGCATCCGCCGCCTGGTGCTCCGGCAGGCATCGCTGATCGCATCCTATCCGTTCAGCCGGTTCCGCCGGTTCGAATTCGGGGCCGCCGCGGTGAACGTCACGGACGACAGCCGCCAGTTCGTCCAGCCGGTCGATGCCAGCACCGGCGTCCCCACCGCCGATCCCTTCATCAGGAACATCAGCAACGGGTCGGTGAGCTACGTCCAGCCCAACGTCGCGCTGGTGTTCGACAACTCGCTGTACGGACCGGTCGGTCCGATCATGGGGCGGCGTTCCCGGGTCGAGGTGGCTCCGCGCTTCGGTGGCTGGCGCTTCACCACGGTCAACGTGGACTATCGCCGCTACGACCGGATCGGGGGCGCGGTAACCTTCGCCAGCCGGGTGCAGTATTACGGCCAGCATGGCCCCGACGAGCTCCGATTCAGATTCTTCGCCGGCCGGCCGGACTTCATCAGAGGCTACACCTCGGGCTCGTTTGCCAAGAACGAATGCAGCGGCCGGGTGGATCAGAACACCGCGACGGGCTGCGCGTTGCTCGACCAATTGGTGGGTACCCGGATCATGATGGCGGGGGCCGAGTTGCGGTTCCCGGTGCTCCGGCCGCTTGGGCTCCTCCCCAGCGGGTTCCCCGACCTGGAGGGTGTGCTCTTCTACGACGCCGGGGTGGTGTGGCAGAGCAAGCTCAAGATCAAGCTCACGCGGCAGGCGGGCGATGACCCGCTCCTGGTTCGCACCCCGCTCACCTCGACCGGCGTCGGCGTCCGGGCCAATCTGTTCAACTTCCTGATCCTCCGGGCCGACTACGCCTTCCCGCTGCAGCGTCCCGGAATCAAGGGCTATTGGATGATCAGCCTGGGGCCGGCCTTCTGAGACCTCGCGCTCCCGCTCGGTCTGTGTTCACCTCCGCCCGGTTCGTCCGGGCGGCAGTCATTCTGGCCGCCGCATCATGCCGGGGGAGTGCGTCGGTGACGCCGCCCGACCTTCCCGCGGTGGGCGGGCAGGTTTCCCTGCTGCGATTTCCCGCCTCGGGAGGGCCGGTAAGGGCCTACCATCCGGACAGCCTGGGCGCGCCGATCTGGACCTCGCTTGCCCCGGCACCGGCGATCCAGCGGGTCCTCGGCGTCGATCTCGATGAGCGGATCGCCTGGGCGGTCGAACCGCCCGGTAACCTCATCGCGGTGGATCTGGAGTCGCGCACGGTCCGGAAACAGCTGACCGGCGTGAGCACCGCGGTGGTGGCGCCGGACGGGTCACTCTATGTGGCCGACGCGGACCGCCGGGTGAGACGGGTGCGGCACCGGAGTCCATTCGAATTTCCCGATCCCCTCCCCGCCGCTCCCGTCGCCCTCTTCGGCGCGGTCAATGATGTCCTCATCGCGGTGACCGGAGGTACGCCCGCGAGACTCATCACGACCAACGCCGAACGGGCGGTTCACACCACCGTGCTGCCCCCCGGCGAGGTGGGCGCGACGTTTTGGGGAGATCTGGTGGCGGTGGCGGCCGATACGGCGGTGGTGCTCTACGAGACGATCGGCGGGCGCCGGGCAGTGACCCCGCTCCATACCCGGCAGCGAGCTCGACGGGTGGCCTTCAGTCCATCCGGGCACCGGCTCTACGTGGCCGGGGACCAAAACGCGCTGGATGTCTACGACCGGTTCAGCCTGGACCAGGTAGCGCGCATCAAGCTCCCCGCGCCGCCCCGCGCCCTCAGAGTGGACGCTTCCGGGCGGTGGATGTTGGTCCGGCCCCCTTCGGCCGACTCCATCTGGATCGTCGACCTCGCCACCAACCGGCTGGGGGCCCCGGTGCCGGGAGCGTGGGGGCCGGATCTGCCGCTCGTGGCAGGGGCGGCGACGCTGATCGTCCGACTGGGCGGGGACGTCGCTTCCTTCGACCTCCGACAGGCGCCGCCGCGCCAGATGGCAAGGCTCGAGGGCGGCGCCGAGGACCTCTGGCTCGTCGCGGCCTGGTTGCCCCGCGAAAGGATGCAGGCGGCTGCGGCCGCCGCGGAGTCGGCGACGGTCGTCCAGGACACCGCCTTAGGGGCCGATTCCCTAAGGGTGGATGCCGACTCGAGCGGGGTCTTTCTGCAGGTCAGCACATCACAGAACCCGGATTGGGCCGCGCAGCTGGCCAAGCAGCTCAAGGACGCTGGTTTCCCCTCGCGGGTCCTCCAGCCAAAGGGGCCCGACGATGGCTATCGCGTGGTGGTGGGCCCCTACCCCACCCGGGAAATCGCGGAAGAGAGCGGCCGCAAGCTGGGCCGGCCGTTCTTCATCCTGCGCGAATCACCGCGACGCCCCTGACCCTGGAGGCACAATCGTTTAGTTTTCTTCCGGCCCAGGCGGCATCCGGCGCGCCGCCCCCACTCCCCCATCCTGGTCCAACGCATGAAGCTCACCAAGCTGGAGCTTTCCGGCTTCAAGTCATTCGCGGACACCGTCACGCTCGATTTCGAGGACGGAGTAACTGCCATCGTCGGCCCCAACGGCTGCGGCAAATCCAACATCTCCGACGCGGTCCGCTGGGTGCTGGGCGAGCAGTCTGCCCGTCTGTTGCGCGGCGGCAAGATGGAGGACGTCATCTTTCAGGGCTCGGCAAGCCGGCGTCCCGTCAACCTGACGGAGGTCTCGCTGCACCTCGACAACAGCAGCGGTGACCTGCCGATCGCCTACCGGGAAGTAGTGGTCACCCGGCGGCTCTCCCGCTCGGGCCAGAGCGAATACCTTCTCAACAGCCTGCCGGTACGGCTCCGGGACATCCAGGATCTGCTCCGCGGCACCGGCCTGGGCAGCGACGCCGGCGTGGTCATCGAAGCGAAAATGATCGATCTGCTGCTCTCCGATCGCGCCGAGGAGCGCCGCTCCCTGTTCGAGGAGGCCGCGGGCATTGGCCTCTACCGCGACCGGAAGCACAGCACCGAGCGCCGGCTCGAAGAAACCGCCACCGATTTGCAGCGACTGGAGGATTTGATCGGGGAAGTGCAGTCGCAGATCCGTTCTCTGGCCCGGCAGAAGGGCAAGGCGGAGCGGCACGCCAAGCTGATGGAAGAGAAATTCGCGGTGACGCTCACCCTCGCGCGGCGCCATCTCGACGACCTTGCCGAGCGCGCCACCGGCGTCGAGGAGCGCCACCGCACGCTCTCCGAGCGGTTGCCCACGCTCCGCGCCAGCCTGGGTGAAGCCGCCACCCGTCAGGACGCGACCGCGCGGGCCCGGCTGCGCGCCGAAGAGCATCGCACCGAGATCGCCCGCCAGCTCGCGGAGGTCCAGGTGACGCTCTCGCGCCTCGACGGTGACCTCGCGGTGGCCAGCGAGCGGTTGGGCAATGCCCAACAGCGCCGCCGCCGCGACGAGGACGAGCGGACTCATGCATCGCGGCGCACCGAGGAGGCGGAGCGGGAGCGGGAATCCGCCGTTGCCGAGCTTCGGGCCGCCGAGCAGGAGCATCAGGACATCCAGCTGCATCTGACCGACCGCGCTGCCGCCGAAGAGGAAGTCCGCGACCGGCTCACCGCCCGGCGCACCGGCGTGCGAGAGGCCGAGGAGGGGCTCGCGGCCCGGGTCCAGCAGCTTCGCTCGCTCGAAGGAGAGCGCACGGCCCTGGAGCAGGAAATCACCTCGCTCCGGGAGCGCGCCGCGCAAGCCGAGGCCCACGCCCGCCAGGTGCGCAACGACCTGGAATCCGCCGCGACGGGCGCCCGCGCCGGCGCGGACACCGCACACCGGAGCGGCGAGGCCGCACTCGCCGCTGCCGCCGAGGCCGAGCGAAGCCGGCACAACGTGGCGGAAACCCGGGAACAGGAAACCAGCGTGCGCAATCGGAAGCGGCTGGTGGAGGAGAGCCTGGCTCAGCTCACCACGCGGCGCTCCGCGCTCGAAGAGCTGGAGCGCGATCGGGTGGGCCTGGCGCCGGCCGCCGCGGCGCTGCTCTCGTCCCGCAGCCGGTTCAATGGCGCGGTGCTCGGTCCGCTGAGCGACCACATCAGTGCCGACCGGGACGCAGCCGAGCTGGCCGAGCGGCTGCTCGGCGAATGGATGCACGCCATCCTGGTGCGGGACCAGGACGCGGTGGAGGCCATCCGGCAGTGGCACGCCGAGGTGCAACCCGGCGCGCTGGTGCTCCTCCCGGCCGATAGCGGGCCCCGCGGGGCCACCGATGGGCGGAACCCGCTCGAGGCACAGCTTCGCGCCGAGGGGCCCGCGGCCCGCTGGGTACAGGCGCTGCTGGGGGGCTCCGAGGTGCTGGACCCACGCGGCCACGCCCTGCGCCGCGCCAGCGGCGCGGTGATCCTGGCTGCGGTAGCCGGCACCAGCGGACCGCTCCGGCGCCGCGCCGAGATCGGCGGGCTCGGCACCGAAATAGAGCAGCAGGAGCGTGCTTTGGACGAGGTGACCTCGACCCTCGCCCACATCGAGATTCGCCTGGCCGAGGCGGAGCACGCCGCGGTGGAGGCGCTGTCCGGGTCCGAGCGCGCCCGGGAACAGGCACGAAGCGCGGTGGCCGCGCGCGATGACGCAGCCCGGGTGGTCCAGAACCTGACCCGGGAGCTCGCCGAGGCGGAGACCGGCCTCGCGCGCTTCCGGGAGCGGCTGAACCGCGCGGAGGACCGCAAGCAGGAGGTCGACCGCGCGCTCGCCGAGGGTGGAGCATCGCGCGTCCGGGAAGAGGAGGCGCTGACCGAACACCGCGCGGGGCTCGCCGCGGTCGAAGCGGAACAGGAGGCCGCGCGGGAGAACCGGGTCCACTGGCAGGTACAGGAGGCCCATGTAGGCGCCCGTCTCCGCGCCACCACCGAGCGGCTCGACCGCGCGGTCCAGACCATCGCCGCGGCGGAAGCAGCGGCGCGTGCCCTGCTGGGAGAGATTGCCCAGCTCGATCAGGAGAGCGCCGTGCTCACCGCCCAGCGGAGCGAGTGGCTCGAGCGCCGCCGCGGGCAATGCGGGGCCCTCGAGGGCCTGGAAGGCGCCTCGGCGGAGGCGGAGGCCGCCCTGGCCGGCGCGGCGGCAGCCCTGGGTGACGCCGAGCGGAGCGTGCAGGGGCTGCGAGCCGACCTGGAACGGTCCAGCGAGGAAGACCACCGGCTCGAGGTCGAGCTGACCGAAGTGTCGGGGCTGCGGCGCAGCATCGTGGAGCGGGTCGAAGCCGAGTGGAAGCAGCCCTTCGAACAGCTCCTCGAATCGACCCAGCTCCTCGATCTGGACCGCGAAACCCTGGAAGCCGAAGCGGCCCGTATCGTGGAGTCGCTGGACGCCATCG
>JAYUAL010000401.1:0-3422 GCA_043741355.1 Gemmatimonadales bacterium
AGCCAATCCATCGTGACCTGCTCCAGCTCGGTCGCCGCCGGACTGGTGTTCCAGGACATGCACTGCGCGCCGATGGTGGCCGTCAACATCTCCGCCAGAATGGAGGGCGGGCTGCTGTTGGCGGGAAAATAGGCGAAAAAGCCCGGATGCCCCCAGTGGGTCAGGCCTGGCATGATGAGCCGCTCGAAGTCGTGCACGATCCGCTCGAATGGCTCCGGTGCATCGGGCGCTTCCGACGGAAGCTTCGATCGGATGGCCCCCGGCTCTGCCGCCGGCTGAACTGGCAGCGTGCCGACCCGCGTCAAGTAGTCGGCCATCCAGTCCACCAGCTGGTGGGCCTGGCGCCGGAACGCTTCCGGCTCCAGCGCGGGCAGCTCAGTTGCCATTGAGAAACTCCGAGAGTTCGGCCTCGCGGCGCCCCGCTTCGCGGTCGCCCAGGGCGATGGTCGCTTCGATCAAGTCGGGCCGGGTGTATTCCCAACGGGAAATGGGCACCGCGTCCCCGGGAGAGAGATACCAGCGGTTTCCCTTCCGGCCCACTGACGCCTCAGGATATGGCCGCGTCAGCAGCACCAGTTGCCGGTGGACGCCCGGAATCGCGTCGGCAAGGAAGGCGGGGGCGTTGTCCACCAGCCCCCCGTCGAGGAGCGCCTGTCCCTGCCGACGCCCGATCGGCGTGAAGGGCGGTGTGGCGGAGGACGCCAGCACGATGTCGATCACTTCCTCCGGTGATTGACATTCGCGAAGGTCGAACACCTTTGGACGAAACCCGAGCTTTCTGCCGGACGAAGGATGCAGCCGCCCGTGACGAATCTGCCGCTCGACCGAGTAGACCGTCATTCCGACCAGCGCGGCCAGCGGGGCGGGAAGCCAGCGGGGCGGAACGGCGGTGAGTACCAGCACGGGAAAGGAAGCGGCCCGGAGCCTCTCGAAGCCACCCTCCGCCAGCGCGTAGCGCAACGTGTCCCGATAGATCGGCGTGTGCGGCGTCGGACGCACCCCCAGCGCCAGGAGTCGCCAGTCGACATTCTTGGTGATCCCCGCCCGGCGCCCGAACCAGTACGCGGACGCTTCCAGCTCGCGTCCGGTGAGCAGGCCCACCGCCGTGCTCGCTCCCGCGCTGCACGCGGAGAGCACCGCAAGCCGGGGTTCGAGCCTGGGCCACCATCGCCGCAACATCCCGGTCTGCACCAGCGCGCGGTTGCCGCCGCCCGCCAGCGTGAGGGCCACATCACGCGCCATGTTAGGATTCCTCGATGACCGACAAGATTCCCTGCCTCTGGCCCGACCATGGTGTAACCGCGGTAGACTGGGCGGCTGCCTGCAGGGCGCTCGCCTCCCGCGACCGCGCCCTCGGCGCCGTCATCGAGCGCGTGGGCGGGCCCGGATTTCCTCCTCCGGCCGGCGGAACGGCGTTCGAAGCCCTGGCACACAGCATCGTCTATCAGCAACTCTCGGGAAAGGCAGCCGCCACGATCTTCGGCCGTTTCCGGGCGTTGTACGACGGCCCCAGCTTTCCCGAGCCGGCCGCGGTGCTGGCCACACCGCACGCCGCCATGCGCGGGGTGGGGCTCTCCGAGGCCAAGGCCAAGGCCATCCGCGATCTGGCCGAGCACGCCGGCCGGGGGACCATCCCCTCGATTCCGGTCCTGCGCCGCATGGCGCCCGAGGCGGTGATCGAGCGCCTCACCGTGGTGCGCGGCGTGGGGCGATGGACCGTCGAAATGCTGTTGCTGTTCCGGATCGGCCACCCCGACGTCCTCCCCGCCCACGACCTGGGCGTGCGCAAGGGCCTCGCGCGGATCATGAAGCGGCGGGAGCTCCCGGAGCCCGAGGCGGTGCTCCGCCGGGGAGAGCGCTGGCGTCCTTACCGCTCAGTGGCGAGTTGGTATTTATGGCGCGCAGCAGAGCTGCCGCGACGCCGATCGCGCTCCCGCTCCCCGTGAGCGCCAGCATGTCGCCCGCCTGAAGCAGGGTCGTGGCCGTGGGCAGGGGCATTCGCTCCCCGTCCCGGGACAGAGCGACCACCGTGGCCCCGGTGCGCCCGCGCAGATTCAAATCGCCCAACGTCTTCCCCGCTGCCTCGCTCCCCGGCGCCACTTCCAGCGGCACGATGGTTCCGAGACCGGGCAGCATTCCGCGAACCACTTCGAACGTACCGGTATCGCCGCTGTGTCCCTGCTTGGCCAGGACGTGAACCACCAACTCCGCGCCCGCCCGGGTGTGCTTGTCGAGATCAGTGGCCGTGCGCCAGAATCCTATCCCGAGTACGAGAAGGTAGGCCACGATGACGCCGAGGATTCCGAAGGGGGGCACGAAGGGCAGAGTGAGCAGCGTGATCGGCACACCCAGTGCCACTACCATCCCGATTTGCAGCGTCACGACCAGGCTCCGGCGCGGAGCGTAGCCCTGATCGACACCCTTTGCCGGCTTGGGAAGTGCCGACTCGGCCAGCGCCTGGGCCAGGCGGCGGATCGTCCGGACCAGCGCCACCGCGAAGGGCAACGCAACCAGGGCGCCCGCCCCGAGCACGCCGAGACGAAACTCGACGGACCCGGCCCGCGTTACGCCGAGCCATTCCGGAAGCCCTCGATAGACCACTGATGTTCCGATGATCGCCGCGGTGACACTCGCGGCATCGAGCCCGAGGAAGCGTATCAGCTTCTTGCGCTGGGCCGCGGGGCCGTCGAGCGGCTTGGGGGCCACCAGAAGCTCCACCCAGGACGAATACAGCGTGGCGACGGTCTGGACCGGATGGGGCAGGTGCCGGTCGACCCAGGATGCCACCGCATCGCTGCGCCGCGCCAGGAGCGGGGTTGTGAAGGCGGTGATCGTGGCCACCGCCACCGCCACCGCGTACAGCTCTCCCGTGGCGGCCGCCTGAGCCGCACCCAGACCGGCGATTACGAAGGAGAACTCGCCGATCTGGGCCAGATTCATACCGGAGCGAATGCTGTCCCGGGTCCCGTAGCCGGCCAGGAACACCCCGGACGTGACGCCCAGGAGCTTCCCGAAGATCACCAGGAGCGTGAATGCCAGCACGGCGGGCCACGCCGCGGCGGCCGCGCTGGGCTGGAATAGCATCCCTACGGCGACGAAGAAAATCGCGGTGAACAGGTCTCCCACCGGCCGAATCGTCTCCTCGACGATCCGGTGCTTCCCGGATTCCGCCACCAGCGTACCGGCGATGAAACCGCCCAAGGCCACGGAATACCCCGCGGCAAACGCCACACTCGCAAGCGAAAAGCAGATCCCCAGCGATGCCACCAGGGTGGTTTCCTGGCGGCGGAACGAGAGCGCCGCCCGGATCGCGCGGGGGACGATCAGGAGGCCGCCCCCGTAGAGGAGAACCAGGAAAAGCCCCAGCTTCCCGAGCGTGTTCACCAGCATCGGTCCCGAGATGTCCGCGCCCGCCGCGAGCG
>JAYUAL010000402.1:0-7994 GCA_043741355.1 Gemmatimonadales bacterium
AGCCGAACAGCGGACTCGTCATGGAGCATGTGGATCACGACCCGGCGGGGTACCTCAAGACCGACGACCGGATGATGACCTCCATCCCGGGTCTCTTCGCCGCCGGCGATCTCCGGGTCCAGCTCACCCGGCAGGTCACCACGGCGGTGGGTGACGCGACCACCGCCGCGATCGCGACCGAGAAATACCTGACCGAACGCCGGAGCCGGCTCGTCGGCCTGGAGTGATCCGTGGCGCCGCTCGAGATCATCCCTATCCTCAATGGCCTCTTCCAGGAGAATTGCTACCTCCTGGGGGAGACCGGCGGCACCGACGCGATCATCGTCGATCCCGGTGAAGAGCCGGAACGCTTCCTGGAAGAAGCCCGCCTCCGTGGGCGGACGATCTCGGGGATCTGGCTCACCCACGCGCACATCGATCACATAATGGGTGTCGAGGCCGTGAAGCGGGCCACCGGTGCGCCGGTTCACCTCCACCCCGACGACCGGCCTATCTACGACACCCTGGTGGCGCAAGGGCAATTGTTCGGATTCGACCTCACAGCGGCGCCGCCGCCCGACGCCGAGCTTCACCACGGTCAGCGTCTGAGGCTGGGCGAGGTCGAATTCGAGGTACGCCACCTCCCCGGCCATTCGCCGGGGCACGTCTGCTTCGTCGGCGATGGATTCGTGCTCGGCGGGGACGTGCTGTTCCAGGGATCGATCGGACGTACCGACTTGATGGGCGGAGACTTGCCGACTCTGCTGGCGGGCATTCGCACCCAGCTCTTCACGCTGCCCGATGACACGGTGGTATTCCCCGGCCACGGCCCCGCCACGACGATCGGCCGCGAGCGCGCCACCAATCCCTTCCTGATCGGCGCCGCCTGAACGCACGGCGTCCGCGCTCGGTCACGGCGGCGGCGCGATCCCGACCAGCATGACGGTGCGCTCGTGTGCCCGGGCCACGCCGTGGGGCACGGACGCCGGCGCCCACACCAGCGTGCCGGGACCCGCGTTCCGGGTCTCATCACCCACGGTCATGCTCGCGTTCCCCGAGATGATCAGGTAGAATTTGTCCGCGCCGGCGTGGGTGTGGACCGCTTGCGTCTGGCCCGGCTCGAAGCAATTGAGCCCGACAAACATGGCGCCACCGCGGAACAGATCGACCTTGGCGGCGTTCCCGGCGCGGAAGCCCGCGCGGTCGGCCGGGGTCATGAAATACTCGGGCATGAGATGAGGTCCTCTTGACGGTTCACTGCTCACGGCTCACCGCTCACCGCTGCCTGCCGCTATGACCTTCCGCACCGAAAAGGACCCGCTGGGCGAAAAGCAGGTTCCCGCCGACGCGCTCTACGGGATCCAGACCCTGCGGGCCGTCGAGAACTTTCCCGTGTCCGGCCTCCGGCCGCTGCCCGCCTTCGTGGACGCAGTGGTCTGGATCAAGAAGGCCGCGGCGCTCACCCACAAGCAGACCGGCCGCCTCGAACCGCGCCTCGCCGACGCCATCGTGCGTGCCGCCGACGAAATCCTGGCCGGCAAGCATCGGGACCAGTTCGTCGTCGATGTTTACCAGGCCGGCGCCGGCACCAGCCACAACATGAACGCGAACGAGGTGCTTGCCAACCGTGCCAACGAAATCCTGGGCTCGGCACGGGGAGCTTATGCGCCGGTGCATCCCAACGATCACGTCAACATGGCGCAGAGCACCAACGACGTGATCCCCACGGCCATGCGCCTCGCGTCCCTGGCCACCCTCCCGGTCTTGCTCGATGCCATGCTGGGACTGGAAAAGGCGTTCCTCGCCAAGGGGCGGCAGTTCGACGACGTCATCAAGTCGGGCCGTACCCATCTCCAGGACGCCACGCCGATCCGGCTGGGGCAGGAATTTACCGCGTGGGGCCACACCACCGAACGACACCGCGCCAAGCTGGTGGAGGCCTCCGAATGGCTCCGCGACATGAACATCGGCGGCACCGCGGTGGGCACCGGCCTCAACGCCGAGCCGCAATACCCGCGTCTGATGGTGGAGCACCTTTGCTCCATGACCAGGATTGAGCTGCGCGAAGGAACCGACCGGATTCAGCTCATGCAGTCGATGGGGGACATCGCCACCATGAGCGGCGCGGTGCGGGGGTGGTCTCTCGATCTCAACAAGATCGCCAACGACATTCGCCTGCTGGCCTCCGGCCCGCGCACCGGGCTCGCCGAGATCCTGCTGCCGGCGGTACAGCCCGGCTCCAGCATCATGCCCGGGAAGGTGAACCCCTCCATCGCCGAGATGGTAAACCAGGTCTGCTATCAGGTCATTGGACTCGATTCCACCGTGGCCATGGCCTCGGAAGCCGGACAGCTCGAGCTGAACGTGATGATGCCGGTGATCGCTCACAACATCGTGTTCGCGCTGATCATTCTCGGCAACGCGGTCCGGATATTCGACGAGCGATGCGTTCGCGGCATCGAGGCGGATGCCGTGCAGTCGGCCTATTGGCTGGAGCGGAGCCCGGCGCTGGTGACCGCGCTGGCGCCCCGGCTGGGCTATGCCGATGCGGCCGCGCTGGCCAAGGAGGCGGTGGCCTCCGGACTCACGGTCAAGGAGCTGGTGGTCAAGAAACAGCTTCTCAAGGGCGCCGAGCTGGAGGAAGTCATGAACCTCCGCGCCATGACCGAGCTGGGTGTGCCCGGCGGGAAGGGTCTGCCCGGCGCGGGCTAGCCGGTGCTCAAGGAGGAGGTGGCATCACCGGGCTCTTCCCCACGAAGCCGAACTCGATAAGCGCCCACCGCTCGACGGTATTGGGTGCGGCCGCCCCGAAGCGGGAGGTCTTGCAATCGGCCTGTACTTCGAGGACCAGAGTCGGGACGATCTCCCGGTACAACACCACACATCGGGCACCGGTGAAGGTCGTCTCGCTGCTCTTGAGATTCACCAGGTGGGCTTCCGACCGGATCAGCATCATGGTGGCGGAATCGATTACGAACGAGCCGGCCCAGTCCGTCCCCCTGGTCCTGGCCGTCGGGGCGAATTCAATCCGGTGTCCGGGAAAATCTTCCAGAGTGCGGTCCTGCCCCGCATACCAGAAACAGTGGGACTTCCGGAATTCTTCCCGAGCCAGGTCCGAGGCCATGAAATAGTTGGCCACCTGGTCCCGGCCCCGCCGGCCGAACAAAACGCTTCCCCGGTGATAGCCGGTCAGCTGGCGGGTGTCATACCGGATCGTATCGACTCGGCGGCCGGTTTCCCGAAGCGCACTATCGAGCAGTACCATCGTCTGCTGGAAGGCGCCCTTGAACGGGTAGGATTTCTCCATGGCCAGGATACGCTCGGCGTTCTTGAATGCCTCGTCCAGGATCGATTCCTCGACCGGGGTCGCGCCCAGCGCCTCGCTGCCGGTGCAGACGTCTCCATGTACCACGATCTCCGGCAAAACCACCGGGCGCCGGGACAGCCAGACTTCGAGTCCCGGCGCCCCGCCGCCCGATTCGGGCGCCGTATCGACCATGAGCGTCAGGATGACCGCGCGGAATCCGATCTGCTGAACCCGGAGGGTAAGCCCTCCCGAGCCCAGTCCCGTGAGAGTAAAGCGGCCCGATTCGGAGGCGAACACCCGCTGGTCCTGACCCACCACCAGGACAAGGGCGTATCCCACCGGCAGCCGAGTCGCGCTGTCCCGCACCACCCCGTTCAAGGTTCCGCCTGGAGCGCGCGCCGGGATCTGGGCGCAAAGGCGTCCTCCCGCCGCGAGCGCGAGAAGCAGCGCGATGGCGGAGCGGCTCATGCCGGGGTCAGCGCGGCCGCTCCGGCTCGACCGGCATCTTGCCGGTGAATTGCCGGTTGATGAGCAACCACCGCTCCACTCGAATGTGGGGCGGTCCCCCTCGCTGGGAGGATACGCACCGCACCTGGAACTCCTGGGGCAGGCTCGGAACAATGGGCTGATAGAAGATGGTGCAGTTGGCCGTGAGAAAATCGGTTCCGGTCCGGGGCAGATTCACCAACCGGGTCTCGGTACGGAGCAGCCCCAGGGACGCCGAATCGACCAGCATCGATCCGGCCCAGTCCGGACTCGTGATCTCCGGCTTGGGCGCAAAATCGATGCGGTAGCCGGGAAAACCTTCCACGCTGTCGCGGCCGGCATACCAGAAACAGTGGGTCCGCTGAAACTCCTCTCCGGCGAAGTCGGAGGAGGTGAACGCCGCGACGCGGTCTCGCCGCCGGACCCCGCGCTCCAGCACCTTGCCGGCCCGATAGGGGAGGTAGGTGCGGCTGTCCTTCCGGAGCGTATCCACCCGGCCGTCGATCCGGTTATATGAGGAATCGAGCAGCGTCACCACCCGCTGAAACTCCAGCACGAACGGGTATTTCCGTTCCAGCGCCAGAATCCGCTCGGCGTTCTGGAAGGCCTCGTTGAGCAGGGTGCCGGCCTCCGGCGCGGTCGATCCCACGTCCTTCAGGTCGAGACAGCTCTTGGCCTCGACCGAGATTTCGGGAAGCACCACCGCTTGCCGGGCGAGGCGCACGACCAGGCCGGGAGAGGGATCGCCGGCCCCCGGCAGGATATCGACCTCGAGCGTCAGGGTCTGGGCGCGGTACCCGATCTGCCGAACCCGCAGCCGGGCTCTCCCTCCAGCCAGATTGGTCAGCGAGAACCGGCCCGATCCCGACGTGAAGATCTGCTGGTCCTGTCCCAGCAAAACTACCAGGGCATACCCCACCGGCTCGCCGGTGGCGCTGTCCTGCACCACGCCGCGAAGCGTGCCGGAAGGAGCCCGGGCCGCCGTCTGGGCGGCCCCGTTCACCTGGTAGGCGATGAGAAGCGGAAGTGGGAGCCAGAAGCGTAGCCGCATACCCGGAAAAGTACCGGAAGCGGCTCAACTTGTCCTCTCCGGCCGGAGGGGGGATATTTGCCCGATGCGCGTCACTACCTGGACGGAATACAGTCTCCTGATCGCCCTGCACCTCGCCAAGCGGGGCCGCACCGCAACCGAGCCGGTCGCCGCCCGGGAGCTGGCCGAGCTGGAGCGCCTGCCCGCCGACTACGTGGAGCAGATTCTCCTTCGCCTTCGGAAAGCCGGCCTGGTAGAGAGCATTCGCGGGGCCCGGGGCGGCTACTACCTGGCGAGGGAGCCCGACACCATCACGGTCCGGAACGTGATGACCGCCTCGGAGCATCAGACCTTCGAGCCCAATTGCACCACCCACCCGGTGGACGCCGACCGGTGCAATCCCGCCACCGCCTGCTCCATTCGTCCGGTCTGGCACGCGCTTCAGCTAAAGGTGGACGAGTTGTTGTCCGGGATCACCCTCGCCGATCTGCTCAAGGAACAACCCGTGGAGCTGGTGACTCTCACCCCTTCGGTCGGTTAACCGGTCACCGGTCACTGGTAACCCTCGTGCCCCTCTCTCCCTCCGAGCTGGTCCGCTACGCCCGCCACCTGACGCTGTCCGAAGTCGGGGTGGCCGGGCAGGAGCGGCTCCTCCAGGCCAGGATCCTCCTGGTGGGTGCGGGGGGGCTGGGTTCTCCGGCCGCGCTCTATCTGGCCGCGGCCGGTGTCGGGACGATCGGCATCGTCGATGCCGACGTGGTGGAGCTCACCAACCTCCAGCGCCAGATCCTCCACGGAACCGGATCGATCGGCCGGCCCAAGACCGAATCGGCGCGGGCGCGGCTCGCCGACCTCAATCCCCACGTCGACGTAGTGGTTTACCCGGTGCGGCTCTCCTCGGAGAACGCGCTCGATATCCTGGGCCGATACGATTTTTGTCTCGATGGGAGCGACAATTTTCCCACCCGATATCTGGTAAACGATGCCTCGGTACTGCTTCGCAAGCCGTACATCTACGGGAGCATCTTCCGGTTCGACGGACAGGTGTCGGTGTTCGGAGCGCCCGGCGGGCCGTGTTACCGCTGCCTGTTCTCCGAGCCGCCCCCGCCCGACCTGGTTCCCAATTGCGCCGAGGCGGGAGTGCTTGGCGTGCTTCCCGGTCTGGTCGGCAGCCTCCAGGCCCTCGAAGCGATAAAGTGGATCCTCGGCGTCGGCGATCCACTGGTCGGGAGACTGCTGCTGGTGGATGCGCTCAAGGTGCAGTTCCGGGAGATCGAGCTGCGCTGCGATCCCGCTTGCGCCATGTGCGGCGACCACCCCACCGTCACGCAGCTGATCGACTACGACGCGTACTGTATGGCCCCGCTCGGCACCGGCTCTCACAATCGCGAGGTGGAAGTACGGGAGCTGGCGCGAATGCTCTCCAGCAAGCCCGTGCCGCTGGTGGTGGACGTCCGGGAGCCTTGGGAATGGGAGATCGTGCGCATCGAAGGGAGCCGGCTGGTGCCGCTCGGTGAGCTGGCCGGCCGCCTGGCCGAGCTGGACTCCCGGGCCGAGCTGATCACGGTCTGCCACAAAGGGCAGCGCTCCCTCATGGCGCAAGAGCTCCTGCAAGGCGCAGGGTTCCAGGCCCGAAGCCTGGCCGGCGGAATTGATGCGTGGGCGGTAGAGGTCGGGGAGGGGATGCCGAGATACTGACGGTCAGTGAGGTCAGAGGTCGGTGAGGTCAGACGGCGGGGCCGTCACCACTGTCCCCACCGTCCGTCCGTCCTCACCGACCGTCTGTAGTGCCGAAGGGGGGACTCGAACCCCCACGGGCTTGCGCCCACTGCGCCCTGAACGCAGCGCGTCTACCAGTTCCACCACTCCGGCGAGCCGCCAAACCTAGGATACCCCTCCCCCCCGGTCAAGCGGCGCGTTGCCTGCCCGCTCGAAGTGGCCTATCTTCCGCTCCGAGAGGCACTTATGAGCGAAAAGGGCCGCCCGGAGACCGCCAAGGCCAGGATCTCCGTGGCACGGAATCCGCGGGCAACCTACGACTACCACTTGCTGGACCAGTGGGAGGCTGGAATCGTGCTGACCGGCACGGAAGTAAAGAGCCTCCGAAACGGCAAAGCGTCGATCAAGGAAGCCTTCGCGTTGTTGCGGAACAGGGAGGTCTGGCTGGAAGGAATGCACATCACTCCCTACGAACAGGGCAATCGGTGGAATCCCGCTCCGGTTCGCGCTCGAAAACTGCTCATGCATAAACGGGAGATCGAGCGTTTGATTGGCGGGGTGGAGCAAAAAGGGTTCACCCTGGTTCCCCTGGAGATCTATTTCAGCAACGGCAGGGCCAAGGTGGCCATCGCTCTCGCGAAGGGAAAAAAGAACCATGACCGCAGGGAAGACATCAAGCGCCGCATCGCCGACCGCGAAGTGGCCCGGGCGCTGAAGAGCCACCGGTGATCGGCACCTTGCTGGTCGCTATCGAGATGCTCGCAGGCGTCAACGCGCCGGCAGCACCGCTCTCGGTCGTGGTCCAGTCCGCGAGGGGGGAAGCGCGCGTTCCGGTACGGCTCGATCCTTCGGGCGGGCCGGTGTTGCCCGCGCCGGCCCTGCTCGCCGCGATCGAGGCCCGGGCCGTTGTGGGCGGCGGATGGGCCGATGTGACGGTCGGCCCGCGGACCTTTCGTTTCATTCTTGGCGCCCCGCTCTATTCCGTGGACGGAAAGCTACGGCCCCTGGTGGGCTCCGCCTCGGTCCGCCGGGACACCCTCCAACTCCCGATCCAGTTCGTTTCCGAGATCCTCCCGCGGACCTTTTCGCAGCGATTCCGCTATGACGGCCGCCTGGCTCGGCTGGTGGACAACGCTCCCGCGGTCGTGGCGGTCAAGGTAGCACCCAGAGATCCGAACCGGTTGCCCAACGGCCTCCGGAAAGGCCACGTCGTTACGGTCGACGCTGGTCACGGCGGGGTCGACCCGGGGAATCCGGGCATCTTCTTTCCCGATGGGCTGAAGGAAAAACACATCACGCTCCAATTGGCGCTCCTGGTTCGCGACGAGCTCAAGGACCGCGGCGTCAAGATCGTGATGACCCGGACCCGCGATACCCTGATCGACCTCCGCAGCCGGAGCACCTACTGCAACGACGAGTGCGATCTCTTTGTGAGCATCCACGTCAACTCGCTGGCCCGACGACCGGGGTACA
>JAYUAL010000403.1:0-3407 GCA_043741355.1 Gemmatimonadales bacterium
GAAGCCGATGAATACGAAGCAGCCGGTGACGTCCAGCTTCATGCGGGCGCCGCTCTGCATGTTCTCGAGGTTCAGATGGGTGAGGCCCCTGGGTCCCCCGATCATATCCAGGACCCTGGTATTCCAGATGACCTCGATCTTGGGATTGGCGAACGCCCGTTCCTGAACCAGCTTCGAGGCCCGGAACTCGTCACGACGATGGATGATGTACACCTTGCTGGCGTAGCGGGTCAGGTAGTCCGCCTCTTCCACGGCCGCGTCGCCGCCCCCCACGACGGCGATCGTCTCTCCCTTGAAGAACGCCCCATCGCACACCGCGCAGTAAGAGACGCCGCGCCCGGCGTATTCCAGCTCTCCGGGGACTTCGAGCTTGGTCGGGGTCCCCCCGGCGGTCAGAATCACGACCGGGGCGAAGAATTCGGCGCCCGAGCTGGCCGCAACACGGAAGGTTCCATCGGGCAGCCGGTAAATGCCTTCGACGTTTTCCTGCCGGATATCGGCGCCGAAGGCCTGGGCGTGCTCCGCCATCCGGAGGGCCAGGTCGGGACCGAGGATGGTCGTGAACCCGGGATAGTCGTCGACCTTTTCGGTATTGAGAAGCTCGCCGCCCGGAATGCCGCGCTCCAGCAGCACGGCCTTCAGCATGCCCCGGCCGGCGTACATGGCGGCGCAGAGACCGGCGGGACCGCCGCCGACGATGATCAGATCCAGATCGGAGTGGCTCATGATGGGCGAATACTAATCGGCTGAGCGCGCTCCGAGCTGCAAAACGCTCACTGCCCCATGACAGGCGGAAATGGTTCCGACCACGACATCGATCGAGCCGCCGGACCGCCCAGCCTCCTCCACGGCCAGCCGGCTCGCGCGAATCTCGCCGGCGCCGAACATCCCGACCCCGAAGACGTGGTGGCGGGTCGTGAACAGCGCGGGCCCTCGGGTGGGCCGTCTGCGGTCCAGTCGCTCGGTGTAGCGGGCCAGCGAGTCGCCCATTTCCCAGGTTCGCGGGGCGCGAATCATCGGGCAGGACAGCGGCTCCACGCAGTGGGTGGGGCAAATCCAATCGGCGAAGGAGACATAGCGGGTGCCGTCGGGCCCGAGGGCATCATACGGGGTGCCCAGGGGGACATCGGGCGTAATCAGGTCGGCCCCTCGCCCGGGCCAGCGTTCCCGCGCCACGCCCACAAGCCAGCCGGCCATGAGATGGGGCATCAGCGGCGAGGGGACAACCGCGTCGTCGGGTTCGCCGGCGCCGGGAGGCAGCGCCGTCAGAAAGCGGCGGAGGAAATCATCCCACTCCGCCACCACGACCTCCCGGCCCGGAAAGGGGCCGAGTTCCCGGGCGGCCCGGCAGCCGGGATCCCGGTCTACCACGAGCACGCGCCGAACCGCCAGCTTTCCCTTCCGGCATGCCGCTTCCAGTTGCCCCGCGTAGAAGTACCCGTAACATCCGCCGCCGATGATGGCCACGTCGCGAAGCGGGGCAGCCTGCTCCATCATCCGCTGGCTTTGCGCTCCAGCACGCTCTGGTCCATCAACTCCAGCCATTCGGCCGGCACCGATTGCGAGCCGAGCATTGCGTGAGTTCCCTCGCCCACCTCTTCGCCATGCCAGTCGCTCCCGCCGGTGCGGAGCAGCCCGAGCGCCGCGGCCAGGGCGGTGAGCCGGGCCCGCACTTCGCCGCTGTGGCCGGGATGACGGGTTTCCACCGCGTCGAGTCCTTCGTCGCGGAACGCCGTGAGGGTGGCGCGGGTGCCGCGCTCCTTCAGGTGCGCCGCCGACACGATACCGCCGACGGCGTGCACCAGGTCGGCGACCTCGTGAAAGGCCGGGAGGACCTTGTCGACGTAAGCGGGACGGCCCCGGCCAAGCCACTCCCGAAAAGCATCCTCGACCGAAGACACCTTGCCCCGCCGCATCAGTACCCGCGCGACGTGGGGGCGGCCGATAGCCGCGCCATTCGCTTCCGCCATCACGTCATCGAAGGAGACGTCTACGCCCCACGCCTGGAGGCCCTGGACCATCTCCCGGGCCCGTCGAACCCGGTCGCCGCGGCAGCGCTCCAGGAAATCGTTGAGGTCGTGATCGTCGACCGGCAGAAAATAGCCCAGTACGTGCATCTCGCCCCAGGGCGCTGCGGAGGAGAATTCGCACCCGCTCACCACCCGGACGCCTACCCGCTCGCCCTCGGCGAACGCTTCCGCTACGCCGCCGACGGTGTCGTGATCGGTGAGCGCGATCGACCCCAGGCCCAGCTGAGCCGCGCGGCGCACCACGCCGGCGGGAGGCAGTAGGCCGTCCGAGGCGGTGGAGTGCATGTGGAGATCGACTGCCAGCGGGGAGCTCAGCTGCGGTACCCCGTGTCGGGAGTGGTCCAGGACGGCTGGGACACCTTCAACAACGCGGCCAGCTCGGCGTCACTCAGCTGCGCCAGCGCTGTCTCGCGGCCCTTGGAAAGCTGCGGCGAGTAGCGCACCACCCGTTCTTCCCGCGGGGCCGGAGCCATGCGGCTGAAGCGCAACCCGAATTCATCCTTGTCGTACTGGGTAATCCGGCCGGTGGAAGACACCATCCACCGCGCCCCGTCCGATTCAAACAGGCGTCCTGACATGACTCAGCGCTCCTCCAATGAGCCTTCCCCCCATGCCGTCAAACCGCGTCTTCCGGGAAAGCCTCGAGGGTCTTCTTGAGGTCGGCCAGGAAGCGATCGGCGTCGGCCCCGTCCACGATCCGGTGGTCGTAGGACATCGCGAGGACCCCCATGGTGCGAATCGCAATGGCGTCGCTTCCGTCGGCCGCGGTGATCACCGCGGGACGTTTCACGATGGCCCCGACGGCCAGGATCCCGGACTGGGGCTGGTTGAGAATCGGGAGACCCACCAGGGTGCCGAAGACGCCGGGGTTGGTGATCGTGAAGGTCCCCTTCTGCACTTCGTCCGGAGAAAGCTTCTTGGAGCGGGCCCGCTCGGCCAGATCGTAGATGGCCCGGGCGGTGCCCAGGAGGTTCAGCTCGTCGGCCCGGCGCACTACCGGCACGATAAGCCCCCAGTCCAGGGCGACGGCGATGCCCAGGTTGATATCGCGCCGGTAGAGCGTGCTCTCGCCCATGACGGAGGCGTTGAGGACCGGGTGCTTCCGGAGCGTTTGCGCCACGGCGGAGACGATGAAGCCGAGATAGGTGAGGTTTACTCCCCGCTCGGTGTATTCCGACTTCTTTCTGGCCCGGAGCCCGGCAATCCGGGTGTAGTCGATCTCGATCAGGCTGTGGACGTGCGCCGAGACCCGGCGCGACATGATCATGTGGTCGGCGGTGAGCTTCCTGATCCGGGACCATGGCTCCACCCGGTCGCCCCCCCATGGCTCCACTACGGGGCCGGGAACGACGCGCACGCCCTCACCGTGAGCCGTCC
>JAYUAL010000404.1:0-17706 GCA_043741355.1 Gemmatimonadales bacterium
CCGAGGTCGGAACTTCTTCTTTCATGGGGCTCGCTTCTGGTAGCGGCATAGATGTTCTCGACGTGCTGTTGACGGCGAGTGGTGCGCCGTACGCCGGCACCGCGTATGCGCTTCTTAAGGCCGTACGTACTTGCAACCCCTGATGAGCAAGGAGCGCCGGCGAAACCTCGGAGAGGACGTTCGATGGGGCATTGTCCAGGGCTTAACGCGGGCCAAGCTCTATGCGGTCATTGCTCTAGCGGCAAGCATCCTGAAGTGGCTTGCTGGATCGAACGCTTCCTTTGCGTTGATTCCAAAGATCATTGTCGGGTATTTTGCTGCAGCCTTTGTGGCGGGCGCTCTTCTCGGCATTCTGCGACCGCTGGGAAAAACGTTGGGAGGGTACTTGTTTGTTGGAGCGGTGGTCGCAGTGCCAGTCAGTCTAGCTATGTTCGCTGCCGTAGCCTCTAAGGGTGACCGACAGCTAGTATTCCCGCTCGCCATCGGAAGCGCTGTGTTTTTGGGTCCGTTGTTTGGTGCGGTTCACTGGATTGCGCGTAAAGCGAATAGGTGAACCGCCCCGGGTTTTCCGGAGACTCGGTTGGTTGAGTGTCAGGGGGCCTGTACACGTTAGGTCTGGTACAGACCCGGTGCGCCAGCCACTGCAGTCCTGCCTGCCGAGCGCGTTCCTCGGTCGCTATCGAATCAGATAACCCCTTCCCAACGCCACCGGACTATTTTCCGATAACGGTCGATGGGATAACCCCAACGCCCTCCGGAGGCTACCGATGCAGATCGGCATGATCGGGCTGGGCCGCATGGGCGCCAACATGGTGCGGCGGCTGATGGATGGCGGGCACCAGTGCGTGGTCCACGACGTGTCCGCAGACGCGATTCGCGCGGTGGCCGGCGAGGGGGCCGTGGCCGCTGCCACGCTCGACGAGCTGGTCGCCAAGCTGGCGCGACCCCGTGCCGTCTGGCTCATGGTGCCGGCCGCGGTGGTGGATGTTTCGCTCGAGGCGCTGGCACCCCGGCTCGATGTGGGGGACACCCTGATCGACGGGGGCAATTCCTACTACCGCGACGACATCCTCCGCGCCGAAAAGCTGGCTGCCCGGGGCATTCACTATGTCGACTGCGGTACCAGCGGCGGCGTCTGGGGCCGGGAGCGGGGGTATTGCCTGATGATCGGCGGCGAGCCCGAGGTGGTGAAGCGGCTGGATCCCATCTTCCAGACGCTGGCGCCCGGCCGCGGCACGCTGACGTCCACCCGGGGTCGCGAGCAGCGGAGCGGCACCGCCGAGCTCGGCTACCTGCACTGCGGCCCGCATGGCGCCGGCCATTTCGTGAAGATGATCCACAACGGCATCGAATACGGCTTGATGGCGGCGTATGCCGAAGGACTGAACATCCTGAAGCATGCCGGCATCGGGAAGAGCTCGCGTGCCGCCGACGCCGAAACCACGCCGCTGCGCAATCCCGAGTTCTACCAGTACGACTTCGACCTGGCGGACATCACCGAGGTGTGGCGCCGCGGCAGCGTGATCCAATCCTGGCTCCTGGACCTCACCGCCGCCGCCCTCGCGGGCGACGCGTCGCTGGCGCGCTTTGCCGGACGGGTCTCCGATTCGGGAGAGGGACGCTGGACCCTGGCCGCGGCCATCGACGAAGCGGTGCCGGCCCATGTGCTGGCCGCGGCGCTGTTCGAGCGGTTCAGCTCCCGCGGCGAGGCCGACTTCCAGGACCGGGTGCTCTCGGCCATGAGGTTCGAATTTGGCGGGCATGTCGAGAAGGGCGCGGGGTCGTGATCCCGCCCCGCTCCGACGCGCTGGTGCTCTTCGGCGTCACCGGTGATCTCGCCTACAAGAAGATCTTCCCCGCCCTCCACGCAATGGCCAGGCGGGGTCGCCTGGACATGGCGGTCATCGGCGTGGCGCGTCCCGGCTGGACGCTGCCTCAGCTCGTGGCGCGGGTGCGGGAGAGCCTCGAAAAGCACGGCGGCGTCGACCCCGCCGCGTTCGCCTGCCTCGAAGCGCGGCTCCAGTTCGTGGGCGGCGACTATTCCGAGGCCGCGACCTACGAGCGGCTGCGAGCCTCGCTCGGCTCCGCGCAACACCCGCTCCACTATCTCGCCATTCCTCCCGCAATGTTCGCCACCGTGGCCGAAGGGCTCGGCCGCTCCGGCTGCGCGCAGGGAGCGCGAATCGTCGTGGAGAAGCCGTTCGGCCGCGACCTGGAATCGGCGCGGGCGCTGAACCAGACGCTGCACCGGGTGTTCAACGAGGCAGACATCTTCCGTATCGACCACTTCCTGGGCAAGGAGCCGGTCCAGAACCTCCTGGTGTTCCGCTTTGCCAACTCCTTTCTGGAGCCCATCTGGAATCGCTACCAGGTAGAAAACGTCCAGATCACTCTCGCCGAGCAGTTCGGCGTGGAAGGGCGGGGCAAGTTCTACGAGGAAGTGGGCGCCATCCGGGACGTCATCCAGAATCATATTCTGCAGATGGTGGGCTTCCTGGCGATGGAGCCGCCCGATTTCCACTACCCCGAATCCATCCGGGACGAGCAGGTGAAGGTGTTCCGGATGATTCGCGCGCTCACCCCGGCGGACGTGGTCCGGGGCCAGTTCAGAGGCTATCGATCGCAGCCGGACGTGGCGGCCGATTCGACGGTCGAGACGTTCGCGGCGGTGCGGCTCATGATCGATTCATGGCGCTGGGAAGGCGTGCCGTTCTTCATCCGGGCCGGCAAGTCCCTCACCGCGACCACCACCGAGGTGCGGGTGACCCTCAAGCGGCCTCCCTCGGTCAAACTCGCCCCCCGCGACGCGAATTACGTCCGCTTCCAGCTGAGCCCCGAGGTCACCATCGCGATCGGAGCCAGGGTCAAGCAGCCAGGAGACCAGCTGGTCTCCGAGCCGACCGAGTTCGAAGTGGTGCGTCATCCCCAGGGCGAGATGGACGCGTATGAGCGCCTGCTCGGCGAGGCGATGGAGGGCGATCCCACCCTCTTTGCCCGGGAGGATGCGGTGGAGGCCGCCTGGGCGGTGGTCCAGCCCGTCCTGGGGAGCCTGACCCCGCTTTTCGAGTATGAGCCCGGCACCTGGGGTCCGGCCGAGGCCGACGCGCTCACTGCCCCGGTGGGCGGCTGGCACCTTCCGGCGCTGTAGTGCCGACTCACGTAGACCCCAGGGCAGGAAAGCGCTCCGAGCCGGCGATGCTCGCGAACATCCCGCGGCTGGTGAGCGCGTACTACACCTCGCGTCCCGACCCATCGGTTCCCGCTGAACGGGTAACGTTCGGCACCTCCGGACACCGCGGCTCCTCGCTCGACCGCAGCTTTACCGAATCGCACGTTCTGGCGGTATCGCAGGCGATCTGTCAGTACCGGGCCGCGACCGGAATCGACGGCCCGCTGTTCCTGGGCATCGACACCCATGCGCTCTCCGAATCGGCGTGGGGCAGCGCACTAGAAGTGTTCGCGGCCAATGGCGTGGAAGTCATGCTGGACCGGGACGGGGGCTACACCCCGACACCGGCGGTCTCCCACGCAGTGGTGACATGGAACCGGGGCCGGTCCGCCGGCCTGGCCGACGGCGTCGTTATCACGCCTTCGCATAACCCGCCCGAGGATGGCGGTTTCAAGTACAACCCGCCCCACGGCGGACCGGCAGACACGCTGGTCACCGGCGCTATCCAGGACCGCGCCAATGCGTTCCTGGCCGCCGGTCTGGTCGAGGTCAAGCGAATTCCCCTGACCCGGGCGTTGGCCGCCTCGACCACGCGACGCCACGATTACATCGCGGCGTATGTGGAAGATCTTCAGAACGTCGTGGACTTCGAGCCCCTCCGAGGCTCCGGGCTCCGAGTGGGCGTGGATCCGATGGGCGGCGCCGGAGTGCGCTACTGGGGCGCCATTGCCGAGCGCTATCGCGTGCCGCTCACGATAGTGAGCGAAGAGGTGGACCCGACCTTCCGCTTCATGCCGCTGGACCGGGACGGAAAAATCCGGATGGACTGCTCCTCGCCCTGGGCGATGCAGCGGCTCATCCATCTCCAGGACCGTTTCGATGTGGCCTGGGGCTGCGATCCCGACCACGACCGTCACGGGGTGGTGGCCGGCGGCACCGGCCTCATGAATCCCAACGCCTACCTCGCCGCGGCGATCTCCTATCTGTTCACCCACCGGCCCGGGTGGTCGGCGTGCGCCGGGGTAGGGAAGACAGTGGTAAGCAGCAACCTGATCGACCGGGTAGCAGCGCGGCTCGGCTGCCCGCTGGTCGAGGTGCCGGTCGGCTTCAAGTGGTTCGTCGATGGGCTCATGGATGGATCCCTCGGCTTCGCCGGCGAGGAAAGCGCCGGCGCCACGTTCCTGCGCCGCGATGGCGACGTGTGGACTACCGACAAGGACGGCATGATCCTGGGTCTGCTGGCAGCCGAGATGACCGCCGTGCTCGGCAAGGACCCGGGTGAGGTGTATCGCGACCTGACCCGCGAGCTGGGCGAGCCGGTCTACGAGCGGGTCGACGCGCCCGCGACCCGGGAGCAGAAGGCCATTCTGGCGCGGCTGTCCCCGGCACAGGTACCGGCCTCTACCCTCGCCGGTGAAAAGATCCTTGGCCTCCTGACCACCGCGCCGGGCAACCGAGCGCCCATCGGCGGTCTCAAGGTTGTCACCGCCAGCGGTTGGTTCGCCGCCCGCCCCTCCGGCACCGAGGACGTCTACAAGCTCTACGCGGAGAGCTTCCAGAATGTCGCCCACTTGCGGCGGATCCAGGAGGAGGCGCAAGCTATCGTCGCCGCGGCGCTGGGCGCGGCGCCCGGGTCACGATGACCGGCGAGGCGACCGAGCGGGGGATCGAAGCGGCGGCCGCGGCCGCCCTCGAGCTGGTCGGCGACGGCGCTACGCTTGGACTGGGCACCGGGAGGGCCGCAGCGATCTTCATCGCGCTGCTCGGCGCACGGACGCGGCAGGGTCTGCGGGTTGCCGGGGTGGCGACCTCGCACGACTCCGCCAGGCTGGCCACCGACGCCGGCATTCCCCTGATCGATCTCGCCGAAGAGCTGGAGCTCGATCTCACCGTCGATGGCGCGGACGAAGTCGCCCCGAATCTTGATCTGGTGAAAGGCTGGGGCGGCGCCCTGGTTCGGGAGCGCATCGTGGCCGCCGCCTCACGTCGGCAGGTGATCATCATCGGTAGCGACAAGCTGGTGAAGCGGCTGGGCGAGAAGGGACGCATTCCGGTGGAGGTGATTCCGCTGGCGCGCGGCCTGGCGCTACGGCGAATCAAGGCGCTCGGGCTGAGTCCCACGGTGCGCGCGGCTCCTGACGGCGCGGGTCCCTTCCAGACCGAAAACGGAAACATCATCCTGGATTGCGCCCCCGCCGAGCCCATAGCCAATGGGGAGGGCGCGCGGGCTCTCGACGTGGAGATACGACGAATCCCGGGAGTCGTCGACACCGGGCTGTTCCTCGGCACCGCGGAGCGCGTGCTGATAGGTCATCGCGACGGGCGCGTGGAGACCTTACTCCCATCGTTCATCGTCGATGGTTGAAGTATTCCCGACTCCCGAGGCCGTCATGACCGCCGCCGCGGAGCGGTTCGTCGCGGCCGCCGCGCAGGCTGCCTCCGAGCGGGGGCGGTTCGTGGTGGCGCTGTCCGGCGGCTCGACGCCGGAGGGACTCTACCGGCGGCTCGCTGCGGAGCCGTACCGCGGTCGAGTGGGGTGGCCTTCGGTAGAGGTCTTCTGGGGCGATGAACGATGCGTGCCGCCGGCGGATGCGCCGAGCAACTTTCGCATGGCGAGGGAGGCCTTGCTCGATCGGGTCCCGATCCCGGCGGTGAACATCCACCGCATCCGCGGCGAAGCGGAGCCGGCCATTGCCGCCCGGGAATACGACATCATTCTCAGAGAACGGTTCGGGACGCCCCAGGGGCCGCCCCGGCCTGGGGCGGGTTTCGACCTGGTCCTGCTCGGCTTGGGTCCCGACGGCCACACCGCGTCGCTCTTCCCCGGCTCCGCTGCCCTGCTGGAACGCGAACGATGGGTGCTGGCCGAGCGGGGGCCGGTAGCGCCGTACTGGCGGGTTACCTTGGCGCCGGCAGTCATCCGGGCCGCCCGCGAGGTGATCTTTCTGGTGACCGGAAGGGAGAAGGCGCCGGCGCTGCATCATGCGCTCGCGGGAGCCGGCCGGCCTGGGGAGGCGCCGACCCGGGTCGTTCTGCCGCCGGCTGGAGTGGTCCGGTGGCTGGTGGATTCCGCCGCCGCCGCCGGGCTCTCGGGGGCCGGTTCCGAATCCGCTTGACGCCGCCTGCCGTAGGGCCATATTCATGCCTATGGCAGGATCGGGCGCCGCCCGGCGCCCGGCTGTTCTAAGGGGGTGGGAAATGCGTATGGGTTCCCTGGCCCGCCCCGGCCTCGGGCTCCTGACGGCGCTCTTGGCCCTGTGCCCGCCGCTCCACGCTCAACGGCTCGGCGCGATCAACGGCACCGTCCTGACCTCGGCCAACCGGTCCGGCATCGAGGGCGCCCGCGTCACGCTGGTCGGGACTCCTTTCGTGGTCAGCACCAACCCCCGGGGCGAGTTCTCCTTCAACGGCCTCACTCCCGGCAAATACGTCATCCAGGCCAGCGCCATCGGCTTTGCCACGCTCAGCTCGCCGATCGAGGTGAAGGCTCTGCAGACCCTGGAGGTGGAGTTTGAGGCCGATCCCGAGAGCTTCCGGCTCCCCGATCTCGAGGTAGCCGAGAGGCCCAATCTCCCCGCCGACTTCCTCCGCCGGAGCCAGGAAGGCGGGGGACGTTACTTCCATCGCGCGGAGATCGAGAGGCGAGATCCGCGAACAGTGGGAGATCTGCTGCGCGGGGTTGCGGGAATGCGGATCGACTGCCGGGGTCCGGTCTGCCATGCCGTGTTCGCCCGGTCGCCGCGCAACTGCCAGCCCGCCTACTACATGGACGGGATTCCGGTGGATGCGACCGTGGTCTGGCTGCAGCCGCCCCGCGATCTCGATGGCGTGGAGGTGTACTCGGGGCCGGCGGAAACGCCGCCGGAGCTGAACCGGTCCGCGAGCTGCGGGGCGGTCGTGCTCTGGACCCGGACGCCGCCGCCCTACATCAGGAAAGACAAGAGGCCGAAGCCGCCACCGGAGCCCAAAAAACCCGGCGGCTCCCGACTGAACGGCTAGCGGTTCAAACTGCTTCTTTCTCGAGTTCGAGCTCGCCCTCCCACCGGCCCATCACCGCGGACGCCAGACAGTTGCCCAGCAGGTTCACGGACGTGCGGGCCATATCCATGAACGCATCCACGCCCAGGATCACCGCCACGCCTTCGAGCGGCAGCCCGAACTGCGCCAGGGTTCCGGACAGAATCACCAGCGACGCGCGGGGTACGGCGGCCACGCCTTTGCTGGTGAGCATCAGGGTCAGCATCATGACCAGCTGCTGGCCGAGTCCCAGATGGATGCCCGCCGCCTGGGCCACGAAGATCGAGGCGACGGCGAGGTAAAGCGTTGAGCCGTCGAGGTTGAACGAGTATCCCGTCGGCATCACGAACGAGACGATCCGGCGCGGAACCCCGAACTTTTCCATGTTCTCCATCGCGAGCGGTAGCGCCGCCTCCGAGCTCGCGGTGGTGAACGCGATCAGCCAGGGTTCCTTGACCCAGTGCCAGAAGCGCTTGATGGGGATCCGCGCGATGAGCGCGACGGGGATCAGCGCCAGAATGATGAATACGACCAGGGCGCCGTAGAGCGTGAGCACCAGTTTGCCCAGAGCGACGATGACCCCCAGGCCGTTCTTGCCGATGGTCCCGGCCACCGCCGCAAAAATGCCGAAGGGGGCGAACTTCATCACGATGTTGGTGAACTTGAACATCACTTCGGCCAGTCCCTCGCTGAAGCCGAGCATCGACTCCTTGGCGCGGCCCGGCTTGACCTGGGTGAGCGCCGCGGCGAACAGCACGGAGAAGAACACCACCTGCAGGACCTCGTTCTTCGCCGCGGCGTCGAAAAAGCTCTGCGGCACGGTGTGCTCCAGCACGCCCGACAGGGTGACCGGCGCGTTCTGGAAGGCCTTGGCGTCGTCGGCCGATACGGCCAGTGATACTCCGTCGCCGGGGCGCACCAGGTTCACCGCGGCGAGGCCGATGAACAGCGCCACCGTCGTCACGACTTCGAAGTACACGAACGACTTGAGCGCCAGCCGGCCGACCCGCTTGAGATCGTCCCCGTGCCCCGCGATGCCCACCACCAGGCTGCCGAAGATGAGCGGCACCACGATGCTCTTGATCATCCGGAGGAAGATGTTCGACAGCGGCTTCAGCGCCTCGCCCACGTTTGTCCCGGTCCAGACGTCGTGATCGAGCCAGCCGACCACGGCGCCCGCGATGGTCGCGATGATGATCCAGTGGGTCAGCGTCGTCCGGCGCAGCGCAGAGATCATGATAGGTGAGCGGTGAGCGGTGAGAAGTGAGCTCACCCGGCCAGGGCCCCAACCTTCGTTTCAATGCCGGCCAGCAGCTGCCGATAGGACGCGGCGAACTTGGCGACGCCGTCTTCCTCGAGGAACCGGGTGACGTCAGCGAGATCGATCCCCATCGATGCCAGCGCGCCGAGGCGCTCCGGAGCCGTCCTGATGGCCTGCGCGATTCTCGACTCCGGACGCCCGTGATCGCGGTAGGCCTCGAAGGTGTCCGGTGGAATCGTGTTCACGGTGTCGGCCGCCACCAGCGCTTCGATGTAGTACACATCGGGATACTTGGGATCCTTGGTGCTGGTGGAGGCCCAGAGCGGCCGCTGGGGCCGGGCGCCGGCCGCGGCCAGCGCCCGCCACCTCGATGTGGCCCTGGAGCGCTCGAAGGCCTGATAGGCCAGCCCGGCGTTGGCGATAGCGATCGTGCCTCGGAGCTGGTGCGGGTCGCCCGCCTTGTCGAGCAGAGGATCCACCTTGCCATCCACCCGGCTCACGAAAAACGAGGCGACCGACATGATCCGGTCGATGGGCTGTCCGTTCGCGTGGCGCCGCTCGAGACCGGCGAGGAAGGCCTCGATCACCTCTTCATAGCGTGCCACCGAAAAGAGCAGCGTCACGTTGATGCTGATCCCGGCTGCGAGCGAGGCTTCGATCGCCGCCAGCCCGGCGCGGGTGCCCGGGATCTTGATCATCGCGTTGGGGCGGCCCACCGCGGACCAGAGCCGCTTCGCTTCGGCGATGGAGCCCTCGGTATCGTTGGCCAGCTCCGGGCTCACCTCCAGCGACACCAGCCCGTCGGCGCCGCCGGACGAATCGTGAAGGGGCCGGAACGCGTCGCAGGCCGCGCGGACATCCTGGACCGCGAGCGCCTCGAAGATCTCGCCGGGCGAGCGTCCCTCCGCCGCGAGCCGGCCGATGTCGGCGTCGTAGTCGGCGCTCCCGGCGATGGCCTTCTCGAAGATGGTGGGATTGGAGGTCATGCCCCGGAGTCCGTCGTCTCGAATCAGCCGGGCCAGCGTGCCCGAAACAATCAGCTCGCGGGTTATGTAGTCGTACCAGGGGCTCTGACCCAGCTGCCCCAGACGGATAAGCGGGTTGCCGGTCATCAGCGCCTCCGCGCCAGGGTACGCCGCACCGCCGCGATCACCGCGCCGGTGGTGAAGCCGAACTCCTCGAACAGCGTTTCCGCCGGTGCCGAGGCCCCGAAGTGATCGATGCCGATGGCCTCGCCGTCTTCGGTGATCCACTCCAGCCAGCCCTGGGGGGACAGGGCCTCCACCGACACCCGGGCGCGAATCGACGGCGGCAACACCTGGTCGCGATAGCTCTGCGACTGCTTCCGGAACAGCTCCCACGAGGGCAGCGATACCACCCGCACCGCGAGGCCTTCGCTGCCGAGCCGCTCGGCCGCTTCGAGCGCCAGATGCAGCTCGGAACCGGTGGCGATGATGATTGCCTGGGGAGCCGTAGCCGGCTCCCGCAACACGTAGCCTCCGAGCAGCAGGCCCTCGGCGGGCCCCAGCGCGGCACGATCGGGCACCGGGAGCTTCTGCCGGGTCAGCACCAGGGCGGTGGGGCCGGTGGTGTGCTCCAGCGCAGCCCGCCACGCGACCGAGGTTTCGTTCGCGTCGCCGGGCCGGATCACCGTCATGTTGGGCACTGCGCGGAGCGCGGCCAGGTGCTCGATCGGTTGATGGGTGGGTCCGTCTTCGCCCAGGCCGATGGAATCATGGGTGAAGATGTAGGTCACCGAGACTCCCATCAGGCACGCCAGCCGGATGGCCGGCTTCATGTAATCCGAGAAGACCAGGAAGGTGCTGCCGTAGGGCCGGACGCCGCCATGCAGCACCATCCCGTTCATCACCGAGCCCATGGCGTGTTCCCGAATACCCCAGGCGAAATTGCGGCCGATCGTGCCCGCCTCGAACATCGCCACGCCCTGGATGTTGGTCCCGGTGCTTCCGGCCAGGTCGGCCGATCCGCCGGCCAGCGTAGGCACCACCGGGTAGAGCGCTTCCAGCGCCTTGGCCGACGCCTGGCGCGTGGCCAGCCCGCTGCCCGCTGGAAATTTCGGGAGCACGCCGGTCCAGTCCACCGCGATGCGTCCCGACAGGGCATCATCGAATGCCGCGGCAAGCTCGGCGTGAGCGCGGCGATAGCTGGCAAAGCGGGATTCCCACTCCTGGCGCCCTCTGGCCCACCGCTCCCGGGCAGCGGTCATCGCCGCCGGCACCTCGGGTGGAATGAAAAACGCCGGTTCGGCCGGCCAGTCGAGGATCTCCTTGGTCCGGGCCACCTCGTCCTTGCCCAGCGGCTCGCCGTGCGCCTTGGCGGAGTTTTGCCGGGTCGGGGCCGGATATCCGATGATAGTCCGCAGCACGATCAGCGTCGGGCGCTCGGACTCGGCGCCGGCCAGCGCCAGCGCCCGGTCGATTTGCTCGAGATTGTTGCCGTCGGGGACATGGAGCACCCGCCAGCCGTAGGCCTCGAAGCGCTGGCCCACGTCCTCGCTGAAGGAGCGGGCGGTGTCGCCGTCGATCGTTATGTGATTGTCGTCGTAGATCAGGGTCAGTTTGCCGAGCTTCAAATGCCCGGCGAGCGAGGCGGCCTCGCTCGCCACGCCCTCCATGAGGTCCCCGTCGCTGCAGAAGCCCCAGACCCGGTGGTCCACGACCGGCTGGTCCGGCTGATTGAACCGGTCGGCCAGCAGCCGCTCCGCGATGGCCATTCCGACGGCGTTGCCCACGCCCTGGCCCAGCGGCCCGGTGGTGGTCTCGACGCCGGCGGTGTGGCCGCGTTCGGGGTGGCCCGGCGTTCTGGAGCCCCACTGGCGGAAGCGCCGGATCTCTTCGAGCGGGAGGTCGTACCCGGTAAGGTGGAGCAGGCTGTAGAGCAACATCGATGCGTGGCCGCAGGAGAGCACGAAGCGGTCCCGGTCGGGCCAGCTCGGATTGGCAGGATCGTGCTTCAGGTGCCGGGTCCAGAGCAGCCAGGCCGCGGGCGCCAGGGCCATGGGGGTGCCGGGGTGACCGCTCTGGGCCGCCTCCACCGCGTCCATGGCGAGCACGCGGATCGTGTTGATGCTCCGCCAAGTCAGGTCCGGGCCGGCGTCGGACACTGGACGTGCGGGCGACTGCTGGGTGTCGACCGTCAGGGGGGAGCTCCTTTCCGGATGGCAGAGACCGGCGTGGGCGGAACACGTGGAAGGCAAAAATAAACCGGAACCGCTTCCGCCGCGTGGCGTGACTCGGCCGCGGCGACCAGCTGGGGGCCGCGGCTTTCGGCATGACCGCTGCAACCCTAGGACGGGCGGGGGTTTGCGATTAGATTTCCACCTTGAATTTGAACACTTTGATCGTCCCAAACCGAGATCCCGTGCCCCGCAAGTCCCGCAAGCGTTCTCCCCGTGCTCCCTCAATGGCCTCATCCACGACCCTCAGGCGGTCCGGAGGCCGATCCTACCAGGCCCACCGCGACTGGCTGCTCGGCCTCCATGGCCCGGTCTGCGCCTATTGTGGCAAGATGATGGGGCCTGACGAAGTGACCCTCGACCACGTCCGGCCCCGAAAGGGCCAGACCGCCTACGACCGACCCGACAACCTGGTGCTGGCGTGTCCCACCTGCAATTCCGCCAAGGCCGATACGCCGTTCCTGGCGTTCCTCCTGGCGCGTCGCAGCCGAGGCGTGTTCCTGCTCCACTATGGCGACCACCTCTCGGATGGAATCAAGGAAATCGTCAAGCAGGTGACCGAAAGGCCGTTGCTGCCGCCGGACTGAACTGGGCGAAGAGGTATTTCTTCTCCGGGAAGTGCCTGGATGGGGAAGCCGTGATCGAATTGGGCTTCCGCCACGCGATTCGAGACCTGGGCGTAGTATTCACGAGGAACCAATGACCCAAGCTGCCAATCACCATGCGCCAGCGGACTGGCGGCGTGCCGGGTACTCCGCCGGGGCGCGAGCCGCGCCGGTGGTGAGTTTGCTGGATGCGCTCAGGGCCGTCTGGCGGGGACTTCCGCGGGCCGCCCCCTCGCGGGTAAACCCTGCAGCACCTTGTCGGCGATCTGGGGATATAACCCGATCCGGTGACTGCGGTAGGCCGGCCCGAAGCTTCCGTTCGGGGTATTGATTACCAGCGCGCGGGACGGCTCGTTGGGCATGTGACAGTCGATGCAGCGGCTCAGCAGGCGGGAGCCCAGGCGGGCGGCCATCTTGTGCTGGACCCCCTGATGGCACACCAGGCACTTCTGGGCAAACGGGGCCGGTTCGCGCTGGGTCTGATGGACATCGTGGCAGGTCGTGCAGGACATGGACGGACTCGACCGGAAGCACTTGCTCAGCCGCAGCAGTCCGATCTGGTTGCCGTGGACGTCCGGGGCGGGGCTCTCCTGCGGAGAGGGCGGAGCGTAGTAGTCATCGACCCGGGCGCCGGGCCGATAGGTGAAGGCCGGCTTTCTTGGCTGCCGGCCTCCGGAATGGCACAGGGCGCAATTGTCGAGCTTCGCGTCGCGGGGAGCTCGCCCCGCGTTGAAAATGAATTTGCCGGGCTTCTCCGTCCGATGGGAGGAGTGGTACGCGATGTGGCGGCTGCCATCTCCATGGCACTTCGCGCACGACAGCCCGAGCTGATAACTCTGCGCATAACGAAGACTCCCGCCCTGGTCCACCAGGGAAAACTCCGTACTGTGACATTCGAGGCATCGCGGCTGGATCAGGCGGCCGAAGTCGATCGTACCGTCGCGGAATCCCGGACTGTTGATCCAGCCGCGGAGCGCCGTCAGGTAGGAGACGGGGAGTTCGAAGAGGAGACCGTTCTTCCTGTACAGGTAGGTTTGGCCCTTCCGTCCCGAGCCGATAACGAGATCGAAGCCTTCGGACTTGGCGCTGCCGTGCGCCACATCGACGCCGGTTTGGAGGAATCGGCCCATGCTGTGCGTCATCTGAAACTTGACGCTGGGGTTGCCGGTAAGAAGGACATTCTGCCCGGCGACAAAACTGCCCTTGATCGTCCGGGCAGTGGCCTCCGCCGAGGTCCGGAAGTGCGCGGTCAGGAGATAACGCTCCACGATGTGCTCATGGCAGCGCCGGCAAGAGCCGGGGGCCCCGTCGGTGGGGGAGGACTGTGGTGGGGAAACGGCCCCGAGGACGGTGAGTACGAGTGCGAATCCAATGGGCGGGATCATCATAAAACCATCGGTTGCAACGCCTCGGCAACGATCCGCGCCTGCTCGGCGGCATGCGCCATGGGATATCCCTCGGCGGGACTGGCCCGCTCGGGGCGGCCGGAGTAGCGCAGAACTTGACCGGATTGCAGCAGGGAGACGACCTTCGGCGCGGCGTAGGACCAGGCACCCATGTTCCGGGGCTCTTCCTGGGCCCAGACCACCTCCCGCGCGGCAGCATAACGCGCCAGCACGGCCTTGAGCGTGTCCTCGGGAAAGGTGTAGAGCCCCTCCACCCGGACAATCGCCGGTCGTCCATCGCCCAGCTTGGCGGCCTGGTTCACCAGGTCGTAGTAGATCTTGCCGGAGCAGAGCACAATCCGCTCGACCGCCGCGGCCCCCGCCTGGACGCCCTCATCGGGATCATCGATGACGGGCTGGAAAGTTCCGGTGGTGAGCTCGTGGAGATGCGAGGCGGCCTGGGGCAGGCGCAGCAGGCTCTTCGGCGTGAACACCACGAGGGGCCGGATCCGGCTGCGCCGCGCCTGGCGCCGCATCAGATGAAAGAACTGCGCCGGCGTAGTGCAGTTGGCCACCCGGAAATTTCCTTCGGCCCCCTGCTGAAGAAACCGTTCGATGCGAGCGCTCGAGTGCTCCGGGCCCTGGCCCTCATATCCGTGGGGTAGCAGGAGCGTCAGCCGGTTGGTGACACCCCACTTGGAAAGGCCCGCGGCCATAAACTGGTCGACGATGACCTGGGCGCCGTTGATGAAATCACCGAACTGCGCCTCCCACACCACCAAAGCCTCGGGGGCGGCAGTGGCATAGCCATACTCAAAACCGAGCGTCGCCAGCTCGGAAAGCGGACTGTTGTACACCTCGAACGCGGCCAGCGCGCCGGGCAATCGGGAGATCGGGGTGACGGTCTGGCCGGTCACCGCGTCGTGCAGCACCAGGTGGCGGTGGCTGAAGGTCCCGCGCTCGGTGTCCTGGCCGGTCAGGCGGATGGGCACGCCCTCGGTGAGCAGCGAGGCAAACGCCAGCGCCTCCGCATGGCCCCAGTCGATGCCGCCCTCGGGGCCCATGGCCGGAACCCGCCGCTCGAGCTGGCGCTTGAGCTTGGGGTGGACGGTAAAGCCCTCGGGTACAGTCAGCAGCTGGGCGTTGAGCGCCAGGAGCTGCTCGGCCGGCACTGCGGTCTCCACCGCTTCTCCCGAGGGCACCTTGACCCCGACGCCCGCGGAAGCGGTCGGGGGAGTCTGCGGGGCGCTGGCTTTGAACCCCTGCTGGATCTCGACCAGGCGCTGGTACGCCGCGGCGTAGCGTGACTCGGCCTCTTCCGCAGTGAGCACGGACTCCTTCACCAGCTGAGCGGCGTAGAGCTCCCGCGCCGTGGGGTGATTCCTGATCCGCTCGTACATGAGCGGCTGGGTGTAGGAGGGCTCGTCGCCCTCGTTGTGTCCCCAGCGGCGATAGCCGACCAGGTCGATCAGGGCATCGCGGTGGAACTCCTCCCGGTACAGGCTCGCGAGCCGCATCGCCGCGAGGCAGGCTTCGGCATCGTCGGCATTGACGTGGATGATCGGGATGTCGAAGCCCTTGGCCAGATCGCTGGCGTGGCGGGTGGACCGCGCGTCCGTCATGTCGGTGGTGAAGCCGACCTGGTTGTTGGTGATCAGATGCATGGTGCCGCCGACCCGGTATCCGCGCAGGGCGCCCAGGTTGAGCGTTTCGGCCACGACCCCCTGCCCGGCAAAGGCCGCATCGCCGTGGATCACCACCGGCACCGCCACCACCGGATCGTGAACCGCCTCCTGGCCCCGGCGCTGGGTCTGCTGCGCCCGGGCGCGGCCGTCGACCACCGGTCCCACGAATTCGAGATGGCTGGGGTTGTGGGCCAGCGCCACGGTGATCGCCTTGCCGGAGCGGGTGCGATAGGCTCCATCGGCTCCGTGGTGGTACTTCACGTCACCGGTGCCCTCATCGGGCGGAGCAAAACCTCCGTCGACCTTCTTGCCGCCTTCGAATTCGGCGAAGATCGTGACGTAGGGGCGGCCGACATTATGGGTGAGCACGTTGAGCCGCCCCCGATGCGCCATCCCGACCACCACTTCGCGGGCTCCCCGATCCGCCGAGAGCTCGATGACCAGGTCGAGCATCGGGACCAGCAGGTCCACGCCCTCGATCGAGAACCGCTTCTGCCCCAGGTACGCCTTGTGGAGGAACCGCTCGAACGTCTCCACCGCGATCAGCCGGTCCAGCAGCGCGATCCGGTCTTCGCGCGCCAGCGGCTGGCGATGCGCGCCCGACTCGATCATCTGGCGGAGCCACACCCGCTGGCCGTGATCGCTGACATGCTCCACTTCGTAGGCGATGGTGCCGCAGTAGGTGGCCTCCAGGCTGGGCAGCGCATCGGCGAGCGTCGCTCCGGGAACCGCGATGCGCAGCACCCGGGCCGGAATCATCGCCATCACCTCCGTGCTCAGGCCGAGCGCGACGGGATCGAGCGCCGGATCTCCCGAGGGCTCGCTGCCCAGCGGGTCGAGGCGGGCCGCCAGGTGTCCGTGAGTGCGGTAGGCCTTCACCAGCGCCATCGCCGCGGCGACGTGCGTAAGTGAGGACAGTGAGGACAGTGAGGTCGGTGAGGTCGGTGAGGACAGGGGGGACGGTGAGGTCGAGGGGGACGGAAGCGCCGTCCGTCCGTCCCCACCGTCCCCACCGTCCGTCAGCCCGAATGCGGCGAAAATTCCCTGATAGAAGCCTTCCGCCCCCGCCAGCAGCAGCTCCACGGTCCGGAGGAACGATCCCGATTCGGCGCCCTGGATCACCCGGTGGTCATAGGTGCTGGTGATCGTCATCACCTTGCTCAAGCCCAACTGGGCCACGGTGTCGGGGGAGGCGGTGGCGAATTCCGGTGGGTAGGCGATGGCGCCCACCGCAATGATCGAGCCCTGGCCCGCCATGAGCCTTGGCACCGAGGCCACGGTGCCGAGCCCGCCCGGATTGGTGAGCGTGATGCTGCCGCCGGCAAAATCGTCGGGGAGGAGCTTGTTGGTCCGGGCCTTTTCGACAATGGCGTCGTACGCGGCCTGAAATTCCGGGTAGGCCAACTTCTCGGCGTGCTTGAGCACCGGCACCACCAGTCCCCGGCTGCCGTCCTTCCGTTCCACGTCTACCGCCAGCCCGAGATGAATTCCGTCAGGAGTGACGCGGTGGGGAACGCCGTTGATCATGGCGAAGGACTGCAGCATGACCGGATGCTGCCGGGCCCCCTGTACCAGCGCCCAGGCGATGAGGTGGGTGAACGACGCCTTTTCGGGGCGGCCGGCGGCCTTGAGACCGGCGTTGAACCGGCTCCGGGCCGCTTCGAGCGTCTGGACCGGGATCTCGCGGAAGGTGGTGGCGGTGGGGACCGATAGACTCTCGGTCATGTTCTGCACCAGCCGGGCGGCGGGACCCTTGATCGGCACCGGGCCGCCGCGGGAGACGGCGGTGGGCGACGGCGGAGCGGGTGCGGCGGCGACCGCCGAAGCGCCGTTGCCCGTCGCGGGGCGCTCGCCTACCCGGCCGCTCTCGAACAGGCGGCGCCAATCCGGCGGTACCGAATCAGGGTCGCGGAGATAGTCCTCGTAGAGCGCCTGGGCGAACCCGGCGTTGGCGGTCTCGAAGACGTTCGGATCGGCGGGATGATCCATGGGACTAAGATAAATGCACCGCCGTGCTTGCGAAGGCGGCCGCGACGAGCGGCGGCTACCAGGTCAGGCGGGTTCGCAATGCCAGTGTATTGGCGTGATAGACCGACCCACCCCCGGTCACGGTACCGGTGGTGTTGGCCACGTTCGAGAAGGCATACTCCAGCACGAACTCGGCACCCGGCCGGGGCCGGTAAGCGAGCGCCGCGCCGAACCGCTGGGTGCCCCGGGTGACTCCGGGGTCGTCGAACCGGACGTGCTGAACTCCGACCCCGCCCGAGAGCTCGGCCGCCCAGCCGAGGTCGCGGCCCCGCCCGATGCGGGTACTGAGCTCTCCCAGGAGGAATCGCGACGGAGCGAAATACCCATCGCGGGGTGACTCCTCGTATCCGAAGCCCCGCC
>JAYUAL010000405.1:0-3402 GCA_043741355.1 Gemmatimonadales bacterium
CTGTCCGAACACACCGGTTTCGATGTGCGACTCAAGGCGGAGCTGCTGCAGCGGACCGGCTCCTACAAAATCCGCGGGCCGCTCAACAAGTTCGGGCTCCTGTCCGAGCAGCAGAAGCGGCGCGGCGTGATCTGCTCGTCGGCGGGGAACCATGCTCAGGGGGTGGCGCTCGCGGCGCGGATTCACCGGTTGAAGGCGGTGGTGGTCATGGCCAGCAATGCGACCCCGTCCAAGGTCGCGGCCACCCGAGCGTATGGGGCCGAGGTCATTCAGCACGGCACCATATGGGATGAGGCCAATGAGCTGGCCAAGCGGCTGGTCGAGGAGCGGGGCTACACCTACATCCATCCGTTCGATGATCTCCAGCTCATCGCGGGGCAGGGCACCGTCGGGCTGGAGATCGTCGAGGACTGGCCCGAGGTGGACCTGATCGTGGTGCCGATCGGCGGCGGAGGCTTGATCTCGGGGATCGCGCTGGCGGCACAGAGTGTCAATCCGCGGGTGCGAATCGTCGGGGTCGAATCCTCGGGCGCACCCGGCATGCTGCGGAGTGTCGCGGCGGGCCACGCCGTGACGCTCGACCGGGTGGATTGCGTGATCGACGGCCTCCGGGTGAAGAAGGTGGGCGATCACAACGTGGCGATCGCGATGCGGGCGGTAGACGAAATCGTGACCCTGCCCGACGCCGAGATATTCGACGCGATGCTGTGGGTGATGCACCACTCCAAGCTGGTGGTAGAAGGAGCCGCGGCGGCGCCGGTGGGTGCCTTGCTCAAGGGACTGATCGGCGCGCCGGCGGGCGCCCGGGTGGTATGCGTGCTGAGTGGCGGCAATGTGGACCTGGAGCAGCTCCGGGGTCTCCGCTGGAACTAGCGGCGCCGGGCCGGGGTTTCGCCTACTCCCCGATTTCCCGCCCCTCGCGGTCGTAGGCCCGCTCGGCCTCCGCGATGCTCTCCCGGTCGCCGAAGATCTTTTCCCCGTCGTAGCGCCCATTCTCGATGAAGATCTCGGAGATCATCCGGCCCGCGGTAAGGCTTCCGGCCAGGTGAATGCCCGGCACGTTGGTCTCGAGGGTGGCGGGATCGAGGGTGGGGCGCCCCGAGACGGGATCGAGCTCGATGCCAAGGTTTTCGAGCAGCTCGAAATCGGGACGGTACCCGGTCAGCAGGTAGACTCGGTCTGCCGGGAGCCGTTCCACTCCGGTGGGCGTCCTGATGGTCACCGCGTCCGGCTCGATTCCGACGACCTCGGCGCTGAAGCGTGCCGCGATCTCTCCCGCCTTCACCCGGTTCTCGAAATCGGGCCGGAGCCAATACTTGACGCTCTGTTTGAGGCTGGGGCCCCGGTACACCAAGGTCACCTGCGCGCCGGCCCGGTAGCTGACGAGCGCGTGCTCGATCGCCGAATTCTTCCCGCCGACGATGACCACTCGAAGCCCGGAGGTGAGGTGGGGCTCCGCGCCGTAGTGAGAAACATGGGGCAGGTCTTCACCGGGAACACCGAGCCGGTTGGGGTGGTCGAAGTAACCGGTCGCCAGGACCAGGCGATCCACCGCGATTCGCTCTTCTCCCAGCCGGGTAGTGAGGCGGCAAGCGAAGCGGCCATTCTCCCGGACGGCGCCCGCGAACCTCGCGTAGGTCCGGATCAGCAGCCCTTCGCTGCGGGCCACTCCCCGGTAATACTTGAGGGCCTCCTCGCGCGTGGCCTTGGCGCCGGACGTGACCAGGGGGTGGCCGCCAATCTCCAGCCGCTCCGAGGTGGTGAAGAACACCATCCCGACCGGGTAGCGCACGATGGCGTCGGCAATGGCCCCCGCGTCGATGATCCGCGGGTTGCCGCCGCGCCGCCGCGCCGAGATTGCGCAAGCGAGCCCGATCGGCCCGGCCCCCACGATCAGGACTTCCTGGTTCACTGGGCAGCGGATCCGGAGAATGGGAACCTGAATCTAGCGGCGACGAAGCCGGCCGGCGGGTTGCGCCCCGGAGCAGGCCCATTAGTGTTCCACGGGGTCCCCCCGGACCTGGTCTCATCCAGGAGTTCAGCGCCAACATCATGAGCGAAAGCCCCAGAGCAACCGGCTCCCCGGCAGGCCCGGCGCCATCCTCTTCGGAGCAGGCGTCCGACCCTCTCCTCGACCAGTTGCGCAGCGCTACGCTCGGCCAGTACGAGGTCTTCGGGGAGATCGGCCGCGGGGGAATGGCGACCGTGTACCTGGGCCACGAAATCGCCCTGGAGCGCAAGGTTGCCATCAAGGTCATGTCGCCCGCGCTGGTTCACGGGCCGGGCATTGGTGGAGCGCTTCAAGCGCGAGGCGCGCACCGCGGCCCATCTCTCCCACCCCAACATCATTCCGGTCTACGCGGTCCGCGAGGGCGAGGGGCTGCTTTTCTTCGTGATGAAGCTGGTGGAGGGCACTCCCCTCGACGCCATCATGAGGGAGGCCGGCAAGCTTCCGTTGCCGATGGTCGAAGCGATCCTGGCGCAGGTGGGCGGCGCGTTCGGGTACGCGCACCGGCATGGCATCGTTCACCGGGACATCAAGCCAAGCAACATCCTGATTGATGACGAAGGCTGGGCCGTTGTCACCGATTTCGGGATTGCCAAGGTGCAGGAAACAGAGGCGCTGACCCAGTCAGGGGTCGCCGTCGGCACGCCGACCTACATGAGCCCGGAGCAGTGCAGCGGGGGCGTGATCACCGGCGCCTCGGATCAGTATTCGCTCGGCATCGTGGCGTATGAGATGCTGGCGGGACGCCCGCCCTTCGTCGGGACGTCCATGATGCCGCTCATGTACAGCCACTTCCACGACACTGTGCCGCCGATCGAGCAATTCCGGCCTGACTGTCCGATTCCGATCCGCGACGCGGTGTACCGGATGCTGGAGAAGGATTCCGCGGCGCGCTTCCCGACGATGGAAGACGCCGTCGTGGCGCTGGGAGGGCGGCATCTGGCCCACGACGATCCAACCCGGAGCCAGCTCATCTCGCTGGCGCGGACCGGCGTCAGCCACAAGCTGATTTCCCAGGTGCAGACGCCGCGGAGCCCGATCCCGCTTGGTGCCCGGGGCGGTGCGACACCAAGCCCGACTCCCAGTTCGGGCGGGCAGGCCCTCGCCCCGTCGCGCCGGGGGTGGCTGGTCGGGGCGGGCCTGGCGGCGATCGGCGCATTGGCGACCGGTGCGGTGATGCGCTGGTCGCGGCCGCCGAGCGACCCCGCGCCCCTCGCCGCGGCGCCGGCCCAGGCGGACTCGACCAGCGAACGCAACACACCGGTCGCCCCGGTGCGCCCGGAGGAAACTCCCGGCCCGACTCCGCCGCCACCCACTCGGGCCCCCTCGGATCGCGGCCCGGCGAGGGTCCCGCCAGTAAGACTGGGGCAGGCTGCGGGCCGCGGCGTGAACCC
>JAYUAL010000406.1:0-3401 GCA_043741355.1 Gemmatimonadales bacterium
AACGACGTCGGCCGTTCGGAGCCGGCGCATTCGGTAAAATCCAGGCTCACGGCCAGGCCGCCCAGGGCCGGGGTCACCGAAAGCGCCAGCGGGACGCTCCGGGTGGGGAGAGCTGCGCCGCTGCCCCGGACCGTCATTGCATACGTGCCCGCGACGACGGCGGAGTCCACTGCCAGCGTGAGCGTGGAACTCCCCCCCGGCAACGAATCGGGCTGGAACGTGCCGGAGACCCCCGGTGGGGCATTCAGCAGATCGAGATGCACGAACTCGTTCTGGAAGCTGGTCGTCGCAATCGTGACCTGCACCGTCCAGGTCCCGCCCTGCAGGATCGAAATGGGATTGGGGCTGAGCACCACGGTGAAATCGGGAGGAGCGCGTACCACGGTGAGGCCCACGTCCGCGTTGGCGCTGGCCCCGCCGCCGGAAGCGCTGAGCCGGAAGTTATAGGGGCCGGGGGCCACCGCGGTGTCGACCACGATCGTGGCGGTCGCGGTCATCCCTGGGCCGCTGCTTTGTACGGCCGAGTATGTGGCAGTGACACCCGCGGGCTGGCCCGAGAGCGCGAAGTGCACCGAGCCGCTGAATCCTCCGGACCGGGTGATGCTGATGTTCATGTCGACCGACTTGCCGGCCTCGATCTGAGGACTGACCGGGTCGACCGCCAGCGTGAAGCCTCCCCTGGAATTGCTCTGTGACGTGTTGTCCTGCGAGCATCCGCCGATCAGTGCGCCGGCGCATAGCACGGCCCCGAGGCGGGAGATCACGCCAATGCAGAAGTGGGTCCTGCGGTGGGGCATGGTTGCGCAACGCTCCCGCACCGGGGAATCTCCCCGCGCCTGAATTCACTATTACGTTCGACGAGAGCCGGACTGCCTGGATGCAACGCCTGTCCGGCGTTGTAGAAATGAGAAGTGAAACTAAGTACGCTCGGGAAGGGGCGGGTCGTCAAGGTGTAGAAACGCAGCAACAAATCTTAAAAAAAGCAAATCAATCAGCGAAACGGCACGTCGATCGCCATTCCGTCCCGGGCGATGATCACCTCGGGGAAAACCATCTGCGCCTCTGCCAGCAGCTCCGGCGCATCGCGGGTGTAGCGCGGGCTGATGTGGGTCAGCACCAGGCGGATCACTCCTGCGTCCCGCGCCACCTGCGCCGCCTCACGCGCGGTCGAGTGGCCGGTCTCGACGGCGCGGGCCCGCTCGTCGTCGCCGAAGGTGGATTCGTGCACCAGGAGGTCGGCGCCCCGAGCCGCTGCGACCACGGCGGAATGGGGACGGGTATCGCCGGAGATCACCACGGTGCGGCCGGCACGCGCTGGCCCCACCAGCTCCGAAGGCTCAACCGTCCGCCCGTCCGGCAGTCCGACCGTCCGACCCTTGTGGATCTGGCCCCAGAGCGGGCCTTCCGGTATTCCCAGCGCCCGGGCCTTGTCGGGGTCGAAGCGTCCCAGGCGGTCGTGCTCCACCAGGGCGTAGCCGACGGTGTCCGCCCGGTGCTCGGTCTCGAACACGGCGATCTCGTACTCCCCGCGGCCCAACCGGTCTCCCGGCTTCACCTCGACTATCTCGAAGGGAAACTTGGTGCGCTCGATGCCCACGGCGAGGGCGCCTCGCAGTATCCGATCGGCCCCCCTGGGCCCATAGAGCGTCACCGGCTCGGTGCGGTCCATGAGTCCCATGGTCCGGAAGAGGCCAATCACCCCTAGCATGTGGTCGGAGTGGTAGTGGGTGAAGAAAATGTCCTTGAAGGAAAAGCCGACCCCATAGCGCATCATCTGGCGCTGGGTGCCTTCGCCGCAATCAAAGAGCAGCATCTCTCCCTCGCGGTGGAGCGCGAGGGAGGCGACGTTCCGGTCTACGGTGGGGCAGGCGGCGCCGGTGCCCAGGAAGGTCACGGAAAGCATGGGGAGAAGGTAGGCGTTTAGAAGATCTTTACCGTAAGCCCGATCTTCCCCGGATGCTTCTTCAGATCGTCCACGAATTCCTGGAGCGACTTGACCAGCCGCTGGGCGTTGTCGTAGAACAGCGTGTCGGAGGCGAACTTGCCCAGCGTTCCCTCGCCGCGATTGATCCTGGCCAGGATCTCGTCGAGCTGCTTTGCCGTGCCCTGCGCGGCAACCGAGAGCCGGTTGAGGCCGCCCATCAGCGAGTCGGCGCTGTGCAGCGTCTCGGCGAGCTTGGCCTGGGCCAACACCGAATCGATCCGCGTGCTCACCGTCTGCAGGCTGCGCATGGTGGCGTTGAGCTCGCTCATCGGACCCGTCCTGGTGTTGCCATACAACTCGGCCACCCGCTGGAAGGACAGGAGCGTCTTGTTCAGATTGTCCGAGAGCTGTTTGAACTCGACGGCCTTGACGCCGGCCAGCACGTCCTTGACCGAGCCGCCGATCTCTCCTCCCATGTCCATCAGCCCGCGTTCCACCGTGCCCACGATGATCGCGTCCGCGGGCAGCGGCTCCGGTGAAGTACCCGGGTAGAAGTTGATGACCGCCTCGGCCACCAGCCCCACGGTCGCAAGCGAGGCAGCGGCATCTTTTCGCGGCCCGACCGCGGCCTTGAGATCGAGCTGCACCAGCACCTTGCGGTACGCCTGGTAGGTGATGTCGGAGACGGTGCCCAGCGTCACCCCGGAAACCTTAACTGTGCTGCCCCGCTTGAGCGTGCCCGCATCCTCGAATTGCACCCTCACCTTGGGCGCCCGGGAGAATGTCTTTCCGCCCAGCCACATCGACCCGCCGACGAACAGCAGGGCGCCCACCAGCACCAGGGTGCCTACCGTCACTTCCTGCTTGTAGTGAAGATCCATGACTTCCGCTCAGGCCGCGAAGGGGGTGTCCGACTCGAAATCTCGCTCCAGAAATGCCTTGACCTTGGGGTTATCGGATTCACGAAACTCCTCCGGGGTCCCCTGCAGCACGATCTTGCCCTCGGACAGCAGGGCAATCTTGTCGGCGACGTTGAAGGCGCCGCGCACGTCGTGGGTGACCATGACGCTGGTCACGCCCAGCTCCTTGTCCAGCCGCTTCACCAGCGCGTCGATCACGTTGGCGTTCACCGGATCGAGCCCCGAGGTGGGCTCGTCGTACAGCAGATATTTCGGCGCCCCGGCAATGGCGCGGGCGATTCCCACCCGCTTCCGCATGCCGCCCGAGAGCTGGGCCGGAAACTTATCCGTCGTCTCCGGCGCCAGGTTGACCAGCTTGAGGCACTCCGCCACCCGGGCTCGGGAATAGGCCAGATCGCTGAACTTGCTCTCGTCCGAGAGGCCGAGGCGGATGTTCTCGAACACGTTCATCGAGTCGAACAGCGCGCCGTTCTGGAAAACATAGCCGATGTGGGTCCGGAGCTCGGCCAGCTCCTGCCGTTTGAGGCTCGAAACGTGCAAGTCGTCCACCAGCACCT
>JAYUAL010000407.1:0-3401 GCA_043741355.1 Gemmatimonadales bacterium
CTCCCGGGTCGCGCTGGGGTCGGACTATCCATTTCCCCTCGGCGAATCTCTCCCCGGCGCGCTGATCGCCAGCATGACCGACCTGGACGACACGACACGCGCCCGTCTCCTGCACGGCACCGCGCTCGAGTTCCTCGACCGCAAATCGGGAGACTTCGCGTGAGCACCGCCGCCGGCGGTTACTCGACCGATGAAGCCTGGGCCCTCGATCAGGATCGGCACGATTCCCTTGCCTGGTGCCGGGAGCGGTTCGAGCTCCCGCGCGATTCCTCAGGTCACCCTCTCGCCTATCTCTGCGGCAACTCGCTCGGTCTGATGCCCCGCGACGCGCGGGCCTCGGTGTCCAATTTGCTCGATGACTGGGGCCGCCTCGGCGTCGAAGGCCACCTGGGCGCCGGCAAGCCGTGGTACTCCTACCACGAGTGGTTCCGGGGTCCCCTGGCAAAGGTGGTGGGCGCCCGCCCGGGTGAAGTGGTGGCGATGAACTCGCTCACCGTGAATCTCCACCTCATGCTGGTGTCCTTCTTCCGGCCGACGCCGCAGCGCTTCAAGATCCTCATCGAGGAGGCGGCGTTCCCCTCCGACGCCTACGCGGTGGCTTCCCATCTGGAGAACCGGGGGCTCGACCCGGCGAATGCGATTGTCGTAGCGAAGCCGCGGCCGGGCGAATCGGTGCTCCGAACCGAGGACCTGGAGGAGCTGCTGGCGGAGCGGGGGCACGAGATTGCCGTTGTGCTGCTTCCGGGCGTGCAGTACCACACCGGGCAGCTCCTCGACATCGCGCGCATAACCGCTGCCGCGCACCTGGCCGGGTGCGTGGCCGGCTTCGATCTGGCCCACGCCGCCGGCAACGCGGAGCTCCGGCTGCACGACTGGAAGGTGGACTTCGCGGTCTGGTGTTCCTACAAGTATCTGAATGGCGGTCCCGGCGCCGTGGGCGGCTGCTTCGTGCACGAACGTCATGGCGGGTCGGCTCTGCCGCGATTCGCCGGCTGGTGGGGCAACGATCCCGCGACCCGGTTTCGGATGCATCTCAACCCCGAGTTCGTACCCGTCGATGGCGCCGAGGGCTGGCAGCTCAGCAATCCGCCGATTCTGGCCATGGCGCCGCTTCGCGAAGCCCTCCAGATCTTCGATGAGGCCGGGATGTCCGCGCTTCGCGCCAAGTCGGAGCGGCTCACCGGCTACCTCGAGTTTGTGATCGGGCAGATTCCCGATAGCGCCTTCGAGATCATCACGCCGTCCGATCCCGGCGGGCGAGGCTGCCAGCTCTCGATCCGCCACCCGGAATCGGGGGAGCTCATCGAGCACCTGCGACAGCACGAGATCGTGGGCGACTTTCGCGCCCCGGACGTGATTCGACTCGCACCGGTCCCGTCCTACAACTCCTTCCAGGAGATCTGGCGGGTCGGGCGGGCGCTCGCCACGATCGCGCCCTGAGGAATGACCGATTTCGTAGTCGCCGGGGCGGGGCTCGGCGGGTCCCTTATGGCGGCGCTGTTGGGCCGCGCCGGGCACCGGGTGCTGGTCCTGGAGCGGCGGGCCGACCCCCGGACCGGACTGGTCGAGGCGGGGCGGTCGATCAACCTGGCTATTTCCGAGCGGGGCCTCCACGCGCTGTCCCGGCTCGGGCTCACCGAGACGATTCTCCGGATCGCCACGCCACTCCATGGCCGGATGATTCACCCGATGCAGGGCCCGCTCGCCTTTCAGCCGTACGGTCGGAAGGGCCAGTCGATCAACTCCATCTCCAGGGCGGAACTCAACCAGGTGCTGCTGGATGCCGCCGAGCGTTCCGGCGACGTTCGCTTTCGCTTCGGGCGACGGGGCGCCGAGCTGGATCTCGACGCGGGAGCGGTGGTGAGCGTGGACGCATCGAGCGGACTCGATCCGGAGCGGCATGCCGGGGTGGTTCTCGGAGCCGATGGCGCCTATTCGGCGCTGCGCGGCCAGCTCCAGCGCCGGGAGCGCTACGATTTGTCCCAGGAATACCTGGGTCACGGCTACAAGGAGCTCTCCATCCCTCCGGCGCCGGGCGGCGCGCACCGGCTCGATCCCAACACGCTCCACATCTGGCCCCGCGGCGGTTACATGATGATGGCGATGGCCAATGGGGACGGCTCATTCACTGTCACGCTCTACCTGGGGTTCGACGGTCCAGACAGCTTCGGCGAGCTCGTCACGCCGGAGGCGGTCGAGGGATTCTTTGGCCGAGAATTCCCCGACGCACGCCCCCTCATTCCCGACTTGGCCGAGACGTTCCTGGCAAGCCCCACCGGCTCACTGGTCACGATTCGAAGCCGTCCCTGGCACGTCGGCGGTGCGGTGGCGCTCCTGGGCGACGCCTGTCACGCCATCGTGCCGTTCTTCGGCCAGGGGGCCAATGCGGCGTTCGAGGATTGCCTGGCGCTCGACTCCGCCCTCGGCAGGAATCCGACCGACCTGGCGCGCGCCTTCGGCGAGTACGAGGCCGAGCGCCGCCCCAACGCCGACGCCATCGCCGATCTGGCCCTGGCCAACTTTCACGAGATGCGGGACCGGGTGGCGTCCCCGCTGTTCCGGTTCGAGAAGCGGGTCCAGGGTCTCCTGCACCGGCTGTTTCCCCGCTGGTTCATCCCGCTGTATACCATGATCTCCTTTACCCGGATCCCCTACGCCCAGGCGCGGGCCCGGGCCCGCTTGCAGGCGCGGGTGGTTCGGGGTGTTCTTGCGCTGGCGGCCCTGGCGGCGGCGGTAGCGCTATGGCTGAGGATCCGATGAGGAAAGCGCCCGCTCCCCGCTCCCCGCTCCCTGCTCCCCGACTCGTGGGACTGTTATGGCATTGACCTACTCAGGCTATCTCCGGCTTACCGAGCTGCTCGAGCTCCAGGAGCCCCGCTCCACCCCGCCGGAACACGACGAGATGCTCTTCATCGTGATCCACCAGGTGTACGAGCTCTGGTTCAGGCTGATCCTGCACGAAACCGAGAAGGTCAAGCGGGACTTTTCCGGCAACGATCTATACGGCGCCGTCGCCACCTGGAAGCGGCTTCGGACCATTCTCAAGACGCTCGTCGCGCAGGTGGATATCCTGGAGACGATGACTCCGATCTCGTTTTCCTCGTTCCGGGACCGCCTCGACACCGCCTCGGGCTTTCAGTCATTCCAGTTCAGGGAAATCGAGTTTCTCTACGGCTACAAGCGAGGTGAGGTGACCGGCGCGATCCCCGACCGGGAGATCCAGCGGCCCCGCGCCGAGCGGCGGCTCCTCGAGCGCACGGTCGTGGACGCGTTCTACGATTTCCTGGCCCATCGCGGCGTCCGCGTGCCGGAGGACCTGCGGGCCAAGCCGGTTGCCGAGGCCACCCGGCCCAGCGAGGCGCTGCAGGAGGAACTGCTCCGCATTTACCACCAGCAACCGG
>JAYUAL010000408.1:0-3383 GCA_043741355.1 Gemmatimonadales bacterium
AATGATTCGGAGATACCCATCACCTCGCCGGTCGAGCGCATTTCGGGCCCCAGGATCAAATCCACGCCCGGAAGCTTGTTGAACGGGAAGACCGCTTCCTTGACCGCGACGTAGGGCTGCGCGGTATCGTCGGACAGGCCCAGCTCATCCAGCGTCTTGCCGACCATGACGGCCGCGGCCAGCGAGGCAAGTTGTACTCCCGTCGACTTGCTGACGAAGGGGACCGTCCGCGAGGCTCGCGGGTTGACCTCGAGGACGTAGACCACGCCGTGCTTGATCGCATACTGGACGTTGAGCAGCCCGACCACGCCGATCCGCTTCGCGAAGGCCCGGGTGTATCCGCGCATCTCCTCGACCTGCTCCTCGGTGATCAGGTAGGGGGGCAGCACGCAGGCCGAGTCCCCGGAGTGAATTCCGGCGTCCTCGATGTGCTGCATCACTCCGCCGATGACGCAGCGACGCCCGTCGGAGATCGCGTCGACGTCCGCCTCGAAGGCGTCCTCCAGGAAGTGATCGATCAGCACCGGGTGTCCCGGAGCGACCCGCTCCGCCTTGGCGAAGAACTCCTTCATCGTCTCGGCGTCGTACACGATCTGCATCGCCCGCCCGCCCAGGACGTAAGAGGGGCGGATAAGCACCGGCCAGCCGATCTTCTCCGCTTCCCGGACCGCCTCCTGGTACGACATCGCCGTGCCGTTGGGCGGCTGGGCGATGCCCAGCTCCCGGACGATGGCCTCGAACCGGCCGCGGTCCTCGGCGGCGTCGATCGCGTCGGGCGGAGTTCCCAGGATCGGTACGCCTTCGGCCTCGAGGCCCCGCGCCAGCCGGAGCGGCGTCTGGCCGCCGAACTGCACCACCACACCCATCGGCTTCTCGAGATGGACGATCTCCAGCACATCCTCCAGCGTGAGCGGCTCGAAGTAGAGCGCGTCGCTGATGTCGAAGTCGGTGGACACCGTTTCGGGATTGGAGTTCACCATCACCGTGCGGTAGCCCATTTTTCGGAAGGCCAGCGCCGCGCGAACGCAGCAGTAGTCGAACTCGACTCCCTGCCCGATCCGGTTCGGGCCGCTGCCCAGAATGAGCACCGTGTTGTCGCCCGCGCCGGTCACCTCGTTTTCCTCGTCGTAGGAGGAGTAGAGGTAGGGCGTGGCCGAGGGAAACTCGCCGGCGCACGTGTCCACCATCTTGTAGGCGGGGCGGATGCCGAGGGTGTGGCGGCGGTCGCGCGCCACCTTTTCCGTGATCTCGGAAAGGTCGGCCAGCTGGCGATCCGAAAAGCCCATCCGCTTCATGCGCCGCACGCCCGACACGGTCCAGTCTTCCGCCGCCGCCCAGCCCTTCTCCGCTTCCACGATCTCCTGCATCTGATGCAGGAACCACGGATCGATGCGGCTGCATTCGGCGATGGCCTCGACCTCGATGCCGGCTTCCATCGCTCGCTTGACCTGGAACAGCCGCTCCGGCGTCGGGGTGCGAATCGCGGCCAGGAGGCCTTGCCGGGTCGTGTCGGTCAGGCGGTCGTCCGCCGCGGTCTCGCCGATGGTCCATCCCGAGCGACCGATTTCCAGGCCGCGGAATCCCTTCTGGAGCGCCTCCTTGAAGGTCCGGCCGATGGCCATCACCTCACCCACCGACTTCATCTGGGTGGTGAGCCTCGGGTCGGCGGTGGGGAACTTCTCGAACGCGAAGCGGGGAATCTTCACCACGACGTAGTCAAGCACCGGCTCGAAGGAGGCCGGCGTGGTCCGGGTGATGTCGTTGGGCAGCTCATCCAGCCGATAGCCCACCGCCAGCTTGGTCCCGATCCGCGCGATCGGAAAGCCGGTGGCCTTGGAGGCGAGCGCCGACGAGCGAGACACCCGCGGATTCATCTCGATGACCAGCTGCTCGCCGGTGGCGGGGTTCACCGCGAACTGGACGTTGCATCCCCCGGCCGCGACGCCCACCTCGCGGATGATCTTGCAGGCGCTATCGCGCATCAGCTGGTATTCGCGATCGGACAGCGTCATGGCCGGCGCGACGGTGATGGAATCCCCGGTATGGACCCCCATCGGATCGATGTTTTCGATGGAGCAGACGATCACGACGTTATCCGCCGAGTCCCGCATCACCTCGAGCTCGAACTCTTTCCATCCGATAATGCTCCGCTCCACCAGGACCGACCCGACCGGCGAGAGCTCGAGACCGCGCCGCAGCATGTTCTCGAACTCTTCGCGGTTGTAGGCGATGCCGCCTCCGGTACCCCCGAGCGTGTAGGAGGGCCGCAGAATCGCGGGATAACCGGTGGTCGTCTCGACCGCGGCGAGCCCTTCCTCCACCGACTTGACGGTTACGCCGGGAGGCGTGGCAAGGCCGATTCGCCGCATCGCCTGGGCGAATTCGTCCCGGTCCTCCGCGATGCGGATGGCCCGCTCGTTCGCCCCGATCAGCTCGACGCCGTACTTCTCGAGCACGCCGTTGCCCTGCAGCGCCATGGCCACGTTGAGCGCCGTCTGCCCGCCCATTGTCGGCAGCAGCGCGTCGGGCCGTTCCCGGGCGATGATCTTCTCGACCCAGTGCGGAGTGATCGGTTCGATGTAGGTCCGATCCGCGATTTCCGGGTCGGTCATGATGGTGGCGGGATTCGAGTTTACCAGGATGACCCGATAGCCCTCTTCGCGGAGCGCGCGTGCCGCCTGGGTTCCGGAATAGTCGAACTCCGCCCCCTGGCCGATGACGATCGGGCCGGAGCCGATCAGCAGGATGGAGGAGAGGTCAGTCCGTTTGGGCATCGAGAAGATCCCGGAGCATCCGGTCGAGAGAATGGCGCGGCGCCCAGCCAGTGGCCGAGCGGAGCATCGAGGAGTCCCCGACAAGATGCATGATATCGGAGGAGCGCTCCAGCGACGAATCGAATTCGACGGCGACCCGCCAGCCCACCAGCTGCTGCAAGCGCTCGAACACCTCCCGGAGCGACCGTCCGGCCCCGCTCGAGACGTTGTAGACTCCGCCTTCGGCGCCCTGTTCCAGCAGCGCCACATAGGCCGCGGCCACATCGCGGACGTCGAGCAGGTCCCGCACCGGGTCCAGGTTCCCGGTGGTGATGGTGGTCTGCCCCGCGCGTTTCGCGGCCGTGAGCCGCCCCGCCAGCGCGGGAATGACGAAGCGGCCGTCCTGCCCGGGACCGGTATGCGGAAAGGCCCGCACCACGATCACCGTGAGGTGCCTCCGCCGTGCCGCCTCGAGGGCCGCGAGCTCGGCGCCGGCCTTGCTGGCCGCGTAGGGAGAAACCGGCTCCACGGGATCCAGTTCGGTGTGGGCGGCGCCCGTCCCCATTCCGTACACCTCGCCCGTGGATACCAGCAGGAAGCGGCTGCCCGGTCCGAGCGACTCGACCACTC
>JAYUAL010000409.1:0-3373 GCA_043741355.1 Gemmatimonadales bacterium
AGGAACATGTACGCCGGTTGGGGCATCACGGCGCGGAGCGAGCAGTACGGCACCTGGATCGGGTGGAAACGAGGACCCTCGCATATCGATTTGATTTCCCCGCGGGTGCGGAGCCTGGAAGGCACCATGCTGGCCTGGAGCCCCGGGACCAGGGGCAAACCGGTGCAGGGCGCCACGGTCATCCTCGCCGACCCGGGCGATTCCGCCGCCTTCGCCGCGTGGCTGCCCTCGGTGAAGGGCAAGATCGTGCTGGGTTCCGCGCCGGAGCCCACCTGCCGGCCCGATTCGAGCTACCGCCGGTGGGCGGGAGACGCGCCCTACCAGGCGATGGTGGCCGAGCGCACCGCGCTCCGCTCGGCATGGACCAGGAGGAATCTCGGCTTCGGAGCCGCGGCCAAGGCGCTCGCCAAGCAGCTCGAGGATGCCGGCGCGATCGGCGTCCTCACCTCGAGCTGGACCGGCGGCTGGGGCGCCAGCCGGATCTTCCAGGCCCAAACCAAGTCGGTCCCCAGTTACGGGCTGAGCTGCGAAGACTACGGATTGGTGTACCGCCTCACCGAGCGGAATCAGGGGCCGCTGGTGCGGCTCACCGCCGAGTCCGACTTGCTGGGCGAGGTGCCGGTCTTCAACGTGATCGCGGAGATCAGGGGCTCCGAGAAACCCGACGAATTCGTGATGCTCTCGGCCCACTTCGATTCCTGGGATGGCGGATCGGGCGCCACCGACAACGGCACCGGCACCATCACCATGCTCGAGGCGATGCGGATCCTCAGGCGGGCCTATCCGGCGCCCAAACGGACCATCCTGGTCGGCCACTGGAACAGCGAGGAGAACGGCCTCATCGGCTCCCGCGCCTTTGCCGAAGACCATCCGGAGATCGTGAAGGGGCTTCAGGCGCTGTTCAACCAGGACAACGGCACCGGCAAGATCATGAACGCCACCGCCACCGGGCTCCTGGGGGCTGGAGCGAATATCGCGGGCTGGTTCAGCCGGCTTCCGAGCGGGTTGACGCAAGGAATGAATCTGTCGTTCCCGGGAACGCCCGCGGGCGGCGGATCGGACAACGCATCGTTCGCGTGTTATGGCGCGCCCGGTTTCGGGTTGGGATCGGAGGACGGTGACTACGGCACTTACACCTGGCACACCGGACGGGACACCTACGACAAAGTCATCGCCGACAACCTCAAGCGCAACGCCACCCTGACGGCGATGCTGGCGTACCTCGCGTCGGAGGATCGGGTCACGGTTCCCCGCGACCGCCGCATCATGCCTGCCAGCCAGAGTGGAGCCCCGCAGGAGTGGCCCGCCTGCGTGAAGCCGGCCCGGAAGTCAGCGGAATCCACCCGCTAGAGCAGGCGCCGAGCGAGGAGCGAGGAAGAAACCTGTCCGATATTGGGATTCCCCAGTCCCAATCCCGCGCATTGAAGCCCCTTTCGTTCTTGGCTTATCGCCTCTAACTGCTTTGAACACAAATACATAGCAAATTCCGAGACACGGCATGGCTCTTCCCTAGGCAGGGACGGGAAGGGCGGGACGAGTTGACCTCCGACCTCTTCGGTAAATGGACATCAAGCGCGAACCGGTCAAGAACCGGAAAAAGATCATACTGATCGGCGCCGGCGTCCTCGCGCTGGTTGTAGTCACCATACTGCTCAGCCGGCTCAAACCCGCCGCGCCGACGGTCGACCTGGGCACGATCTATCTCGACACGGTCGAACAGGGAGAGATGGTGCTCGAGGTGCGCGGACCCGGCACGCTGGTCCCGGAGAACATTCGCTGGATCACCGCCGTTACCGCCGGCCGGGTTGAAAAGCTCAACCTCCAGCCCGGCGTGACGGTCGAAGCGAGCACCGTCCTGCTCGAGCTGGCCAATCCCGACGTCGAGATTCAGACCCTCAACGCCGACCGGCAACAGACCGACGCCGAGTCGCAACTGGTGCAGCTCCGGACCAATTTGAACAGCAACCGGCTCGCCCAGGCCGCTTCGGTGGCCAACCTGCGCTCCACCTGGCTCGATGCCAGGCGCCGGGCCGAGTCGGGGGCGGAGCTGCTCAAACAAGGGCTCATCATCCCGCTCGACCAGCAGAAAGCGCAGGAGCTGGCCGAGGCCCTGGGCAAGCAGGTGGAGTTTGAGGAAGAGCGTTTGAAGATCATGACCAACACCATTGCCGAACAGATCAGGGTGCAGGAGGAACAGGTGAGCCGGCTCAAGTCCATCACCGCCTTCCAGCACGGTCTCAAGGCGTCGATGGTGGTCCGCGCCGGCACTCACGGGGTGCTGTCCGAGATTCCGCTCCAGATCGGCCAGTACGCCCAGGCCGGCGCCACGCTGGCCAAGGTGGTTCCGACCCCGCTGCGGCTCAAGGCGGTGCTCCGCATTCCGGAAACCCAGGCCAAGGATCTGGCGATCGGCCAGAAGGCCTCGATCGACACCCGCAACGGTATCGCGCCGGGTCACGTCTCACGGATTGACCCCGCTTCCAGCCTCGGCACCGTGACCGTGGACGTCGCGCTCGACGGCACGCCGCCGGCCGGCGCTCGCCCGGACTTGAGTGTGGACGGGGTGATCGAGATCGCCCGGATGAAAAACGTCCTGTTTACCGGACGCCCCCCCTATGGGGCGCCCGACGCCACGATTGGGATCTTCAAGCTGATCGAGAACGGCCGCTATGCCCAGCAGGTCTCGGTGCGGCTGGGGCGGACCTCGGTGAACAGCGTGGAGATCAAGGAAGGTCTCGCGAAGGGCGACGTGGTGATCCTGTCGGATATGTCGCGTTGGGACAATACCGACCGCGTACGTATCAAACAATAACTCGCAGGTTCTGATCCCTAACGAAGGAAATCACCATGAGCACCGCCCCCGGCGAAGTCCTGATCAAGCTCGATGGCATCAAGAAGGTCTTCCTGACCGACGAGCTGGAGACCCATGCGCTCTCCGAAATTCACCTGCAGCTCATGAAGGGCGAGTACGTCTCGATTTCCGGCCCCTCCGGCTGCGGCAAGACGACGCTGCTCTCCATTCTTGGGCTGCTGGATACGCCGAGCGGCGGCACCTACACGTTGGCCGGCCACTCGGTGCAAAGCCTGACCCCCTCGGAGCGGGCCCGGGTTCGGAACCGGCAGATCGGGTTCATCTTCCAGGCCTTCAACCTGATCGGTGACCTCACCGTTTACGAGAACGTCGAACTGCCGCTCACCTATCGCGGGATGCCCGGGTCGGAGCGGCAGCAACGGGTGACCAGCGCGCTGGAGCGGGTCGGCATGGCGCACCGGATGAAGCATTATCCGTCCCAGCTCTCCGGCGGTCAGCAGCAGCGGGTCGCGGTGGCCCGGGCGGTCGCGGGTGAGCCGGCCATCCTCCTGGCGGACGAGC
>JAYUAL010000410.1:0-3373 GCA_043741355.1 Gemmatimonadales bacterium
CGCCGCTCCCTGGAGGACGCCATCAAGGCGGAGGGCCGGGCACTGGAGGCGGTGGCCGACGAGGAACTCCCGGCGGCAGGCGGCGGTGCCGCGCTTTGCGTGGGACAGCGGGTACGGCTCGGCGCCGGCAGCACCGGCGAATTGCTGGAACTCCGCGGCGATGGCAAAGCGGTGGTCATGGCCGGCGCCATGCGGTTGGTCGTGCCGCTTGAGGGGCTCGCGCCTGTGCAAGGGGGGGCTGGGAATGCCGAGAGCCTCCCGTCCTCCCGTCCTCCCGCCCTCCCGTCCTACCGACCTACCGACTCCCCTTCCGAGATCGATCTGCGCGGGCTGAGAGGCGACGAGGCCGAGGCCGTTACCATCGCCGCGCTCGACGCCGCCATCCTTGCCGACCACCCCTGTCTCCGCATCATCCACGGCATGGGTACCGGCGTGGTACGCGAGACGGTTCGCCGGGTGCTCGCCGCGGATCGCCGGGTGCAGAAGTTCGACTTCGCGCCCCGCAACCAGGGCGGCACCGGGGTGACGATCGCGGAGCTGGGCACGTGAGCATGATCCCCGACGAGCTGATCGAGCAGATCCGCGAGAGCGCGGACCTGGTCGAGATCATCGGTGAGGCGGTGCAGCTCAAGCGCACCGGCGCCGACTATCGTGGATGCTGCCCCTTCCACGGCGGCACCCATCGGAACTTCGCGGTGATTCCCAAGAAGGGGATGTATTACTGCTACGTCTGCCACGAGGCGGGAGACGTCTTCACCTACCTGATGAAGAAGCAGGGCATGGACTACCCCACCGCCGTGCGCGAGATCGCGCGGCGGGTGGGGATCGTCGTTCCGGAGCGCGGTACTCGCGAGGGCCCCGATCCACGGGAGCCACTCTTCACGGTGACCGCGGTGGCGCAGGAATGGTTTGCCGCCCGCCTCAGGGAGGACGGCGAGGCCGCGCCGGCCCGTGCCTATCTGGCCGATCGCGAGATACCGCCCGAGGTGGCCGGCGAGCACGGCCTGGGCTACGCGCCCCGCGGCAGGGCGTTCGCGGAGGCCATGAAGCAGCTCGGCATCGAGGAGCAGGTGCTGCTCGACGCCGGTCTCATGGTGCGCCGCGACGATGGCACGCGGTATCCCCGCTTCCGGGATCGACTGCTGTTCCCGATTCACGATCTGCGGGGCAGGGCAGTGGGGTTTGGCGGACGCATTCTCGGAGCCGGCGAGCCGAAATACCTCAACTCCCCGGAGAGCCCGATCTTCCATAAGGGCTCGATGCTCTACAACCTCCATCATGCCAAGCAGGCGATTCGGCGTGAGGAATCCGTGATCCTGGTCGAGGGCTACTTCGACGTGCTTCGCCTGGTCATGGCGGGCCTCGACCATGTGGTGGCGCCGCAGGGAACCGGGCTCACCCCCGATCAGTCCGCGCTGCTCCGGCGCTTTGCTCCTGCGGTGACGCTGCTCTACGACAGCGATGGCGCGGGTCTTCGCGCCACCTTCCGCGCCGCCGAGGAATTCCTCCGGCACAAGATGCGGGTCAAGGTGGCCACCATGCCGGAGGGCGAGGACCCCGACACGCTGGTCCGCAAGGGCGGGGCCGCCGCGCTGGCACCGATCCTCAAGGACGCGGTCGACGTGCTGGATCGCAAGATTCAGCTCCTGGAGCGCAAGGGATGGTTCGAGGGGCTGGAACATCGCCGCGAGGCGCTCGACAAGCTGCTGCCGACGGCGCGCGCGGCCGCGGATCCGATCGCGCGCGAACTCTACCTGGTACGGATCTCCGAGCGCACCGGGGTCTCCCGCGCGGTGCTGGAACAGGAGCTCAACAACCGCCCCGAGCCGCGCCCCACGCCGGCGCCCGCGGAGCCCCGGGAGCCCGGACGCCGCGAACCGCGGCCGGCCCCGAGACTCCGGGTGCCGGGCGCCGCACTCGAGGAGCAGCTCTTGCGCACGCTGCTCGCGTCGCCGGGCTGGCTCGAGCGGGCCCGGCAGGAAGTTCCCCCCGAAACCTTCGAAGTCGGCTCCTACCGCGAGCTGTTCGAAGCCCTCCTGGCGCTTCCCGAAGGCGCCGGGCCCGGAGCGGCGGCCGAGCGGCTATCCCCCCGCGCGCAGGAATCCATGCAGCGCTTGCTGGAGCAGGCGGCCGAGGCCGCCGCCGCGGAAATGAATTTCGACGACGAATACGCCGGAGCCCTCACCGGCCTCCGGTCGCGCACGCTGTCCCGTACCCTCGCGCCGGTTTCGGCGGTGACCGAACGGCAAATCCAGTTGAAACAGTTTCCGCCTGAAGAGAGGACCCGAATTGTCTTCCGAAACCAAGCCGAAAAAGCGCGCCGCGGCGCTCAAGGTCGCCCCGGTCCCGATCACCACCAGCATCCTTGAGGTATCAATGCACCCGGATTTGGAAAAGCTGCTCGACCTGCAAGCCAAGGATCTGATTCTTCTCGCGACCGACGTACGGCTCAAGGGGATCGCGGACGAGATCGCCGGTCTCGACGCCGCGCTGGACCGGGCTCGCGCCGACGTCGACGCGGCCAGGCACCGGCTGGCCGAGGGCAACACTCGGCGCGAAGAGCTCGAGAAGGTGATCGAATCGCAGCGCACGACACAGGAAAAGCGCCGCACCCGTATCGAGCAGGTCAAGACCGCCCGCGAAGTCCAGGCCCTGATGACCGAGCTCGACGCGGCTCGGCAGACCCTTGCCCGCCAGGAGAGCGACTGGGTCAAAGCCGCGGAGACGACCCAGCAGCAGGAGGCCGCGGTTGCCGAGGCCGAGCAGCGGCTTCAGGGACTCGAGACCGATCAGGGCGGCGAGCGGGGACGGCTCGACGAGGCCATGAAAGAGGTCGAGGCCGACCGCGCCGAAGCCCGGAAGTCGCGCGAGGCCAGCGCTGCCGCTGTCGAGCGGACCCTCCGCATACGCTATGACCGTCTCTGGACGTCCCGCACCACCACCGTGGTGGTTCCCCTCCGGGGCGACGCCTGCGGCGCCTGCCATACCGCGGTGCCTCGCAATCGCCGCAGCCAGATCCGCGCCGGCACCCACATCGACGCCTGTGAAGGCTGCGGCGTCATTCTCTATCCCGCCGACGGCGAGTGAACACCGCTCCGCTGCCGCGCTGGGTGCTGGAGCCCGCCCCCGACGTGGGGACGGTCCGGTCGCTCGCGGCAGAGCTCCGCATACCGGAGCCCCTCGCGGCACTGCTGCTCCAGCGGGGTTATGCCCGGGTGGATGACGCCCGCGCCTTTCTCAGGCCCGCGCTCGACCGGCTGTCGGACCCCGGCTCGCTCAAGGGAATGACGGAAGCGGTGGCGGCCATCGTGGGCGCCGTGTCGCGGGGAGAAACCATCCTGGTCCATGGCGACTACGACGTGGACGGCCAGTG
>JAYUAL010000411.1:0-3368 GCA_043741355.1 Gemmatimonadales bacterium
GCCAAGAGCCAGTGAGCAGGAACGAGGTCCCGAGCGAACGAGGCCATAATACCTCTCTTTGAGCAGCTGATGATACATCCCTTGGCCCTGATGGAACGCGGCCTAACGATCTAGCCTTCACTGGCGGGCGCGGCTCCGAAGGTGAGCGGCCGTGCCGTCCTTCCAACAACATTGGGGCGCGGCCGCGTCTTGTCAAACCGTCGCCACTCGCGCCCGTCCAGTGCAAGGCGAGCCTGTGTGAAAACTCGCAGTGTGGCGCGCGGCCTGAGGCGGATCCCACGTCGGGCCTGTTCGGCGGCTGGCCGGCGTGATCGGGGGTCGGTGCGCCCGGTGAGGCCGCCTCGAGTGGCCGGGTGGGCGTCTCACGGCGGCCCAGGGGACGCACGCCCCCCGTTAGGCGAGGGCCGCCAGGAGCCGGGGGACGCCGAGCAGCCGGATCACCCGCTTCAGGTTGTAGGCCAGCACGGTCAAACTGAACTCCCCGCGCACGTTCGCCAGTCCCTTGAGGAGGAAATAGCCCTGGTCCATGGCGCGCTTCATCGTGCCGAACGGGTGCTCCGCGAGCGTCGCCCGTTGGCGGATCAGGTCTGGCTGATCCCGCAGCCGCTGCGCCATGGCGTCCAATAGATCCTCATGCAGCCAGCGGGTCAGCTTCCGACCATCCGGGCTGCGGGTGCACCGGGCCTTGAGCCGGCAGCGGCCGCAGGCCGCGGTGCGATACGTGTGAATCGTGCGCCCCAGTTCCACTGAGGTGAAGCGACGGGTGAGCGTCGCCCCCGCGGGGCAGCGGTAGACGTCCTGGGTCGCGTCGTAACGGAAGTCGTCTTTGGTGAAGAGCCCGCGTCGGGCATTCGCGGAGGTCAGGGGCCGCGGCACGAGCGGCGTGATCCCCGCGTCGAGGCAGGCCTTGATCTCGGCCCCGTGGTAGTAGCCTCGATCGGCCACGACCACCAAGGCGGGGGCCTGCAGAACCGCTTGGGCGGCCAGCGCCAGCGGACTCAGTTGGGCCCGATCGGCGGCCGCATTGGTGACCGTCTCCGCGACGATCAGCTTGTGCTTGGCATCGACCGCCGTCTGCACGTTGTAGCAAATCTCCACCCCGAGCCCACTCACCATCGGCCGGCTGTCGGGATCGGTGAGCGAGCAGCCCGTCTCCCCGGTGGCGGTGAGGTGCTGCTGGAGCGCCTCGTACCCCTCACGTCGCTGTTGGAGCGCGGCGATGCGGGCCTGCAGCTCAGCGGCGCTGCGCGTGGCGACCACCGGTTCGTGCTGATCGTGCGCGTCCAGTTGCTGGAGATAGCGGGCGAGCGTGGCGTCGATAGTTTGGCGCAACTGGGCGAGCCGCTTGGCGCTGTAGTGCCGATCGCGGGCATTCACTGCGCGGAACTTGCTCCCATCGATCGCGAGAAGTTCCCCGCCGAACAGGTCGAGGCGCTGGCACAACAGGATGAACTCACGGCCGACTCGTTTCACGGCGGCGGGATGCTCGCGACGAAAGTCGGCGATCGTCTTGAAGTCGGGCGCCAGCCGGCGGAGCAGCCACATCAGCTCGACATTGCGGTGGGTTTCCTGCTCCAGACGTCGGCTAGACCGGATCCGATGGAGATAGCCGTACAGATACAGCCGCAGCAGATCGCCGGGATCGTAGCCAGGCCGCCCGGTGTCCGCTGGCACCGCCCGCCGAAACCCCAGCGCGGCGAGATCAAGCTGGGCGACGAAGGCGTCGAGGAACCGGACCGGATGGTCGGCCCCGACGAAGTCGTCCAGCACGTCCGGCAGGAGGACCGCTTGGGTGCGATCGGCGCCAGCGATGTAGGCCATGAGGGAACCCTCAGGACGTGGGGGCGAGGGCCAGCCAACCGACATCAAATATAGGAAACGTCGGCGGGTTTTCACACAGGCTCATGTTGGGTTAGCCCGCACAAGGCGAACGGGTATCCGATGGCACCAAGGGTCATGACGCTTGCGCGGCTGACCGCCTGACCCCCAAATACAGGGACGAGAACGGCACACCAATCTCGGCACACCGTTTGGCGAGGGCCGCAGCCGCATCGCTTTTCGGGTGGAGCAATTCGCCGACGAAGATCGCCTCGACTGGCGCATCGACGCCCACGGGATCCACCAAGCGGAAGCGGCGGGGATCGTTCGGGGGGGTCCTGGCCTCCGGGGCGAGCGGCTCGAGGGCCACCTCATTGCCTGCCTCCCCTTGTGCCGGAAACGGAAGCTGGACGACATCCGTGGACCCGGCGACGGGCATCTGCATCACCGGACCAATCACCGCGAAGGCCTCCGTGGGGTCGAACAGCCCGCCTAGCGCCTCAGGCTGCCGAGAGTCGAAGGGTAGGATCACGGCTCCGAGCTTGGTGGCACCCTGCCAAAGGGTCCAAGACATGCAGCGGAATCCTCGTTGTGCGGGCTAACGTTGCGAATGAGCCGCGCGCCGTCACTCTTCAGCGGCGCGTCGGCTCCATTCGCGGGTTAGCCGGTGTGTCGTTCGATTCACCAAGTCGAGCTTATTGCGCAGTCGTGTTGTTCACGAAGCCGGCGTGTCTGAATTCCAAATCACGTGAGCATAACGCCAAGCTCCATCTGAACTTCTTCGGAACACGTCCGCAAACTTGAAAGTCGCCGACACGTCTTGTCCATTCAGCTCGAGAGTCCAAGTTCCGCCTCCGACGCCCGTGGCCAGATCGCCATTGATTTCGATCCGGTCGAAATTGAACTTGAACACTTTCATAACTGGGAATGCCTCAAGCCAAGGTCGAACCTTCTTTCCGGTAACGCTCGGCTCTCCTGGAGGTGCGAACACAACGTCATCGGTACACATGGAGAGTAACGTATCCCAATCCCGATCGAGACAGGCTTTCGTCCATTGCGAAATACTCGCCCGAATCGCTGTCGTGGCGTCCATTTCTTTCCTCCTTGTTGGCTGCTGTTTGGTGACAATCCTTGCGCGTCTCCCACGGAATCCGGCTAACGCCGCAATTCTGCTGCGGCGCGTTATCCAAAGATGCGGCACGCGCGCGGAGCGCGCGCGCCGCATCCGAAATCCAAGCGCCGTCTGCAGCAATTGCTCTGTTAGGCCGCACGCAAAAGTCGGCGATCCCGCCCGGTGCGTCACGGCGTCGACAATGAGCGGTTACTTCTTCGTCCAAGTCCCTTGGAACACCTCGGTCGCCCAGGTCTTGCCGTCGGCTGAGGTGTCGCACCTCATTGTGAAACTCGCGACGTTGGAGGAACCATAGGTACACCGGCCCCATGCACGCTTGCCGTCGAACGTGATGCCGGAGCTGGTGAACACCCACGTGCTCCCGGTGATCGCGATCGCACCTGATCCCATTTCGCCGAAACTCGTGTAGTAGTTGTAG
>JAYUAL010000412.1:0-3355 GCA_043741355.1 Gemmatimonadales bacterium
AACCGGAGCCCGCGGACCCCCATGGCCGGCCCGTAGCTCACGTCGAGCGTGTCCGCTGGAAGTACGGGGGTGACGAGCGAGTGGCCGACCAAGAATCGACCCCGCGCGATCGGGTAGAGCGGCCCAATCCGACCGGTCGCGTAATTCACGATCAGGGGCAGGGTCGCAAACTCGGAGAACGGGGCGATGCCAAGGAGCCGGCCGTCGTCGGTGCGGTAGGTCCCAACGATGGCCCCCCACTCCCGGTCCGTTAGCGAATGGAGTCGTCGGAGCTCGAACGGAGTCGTTTCGGTGCCTCGCTTGGCCTCGCCGATCCAGGCGCCCTCGTGTACGGTCCCTCCGAAGCGGACGGTGACACTGTCGACGACGGCCGTGAACGCGAGAGTATCCGAACCGGCCGGAGCAGACGAGGCAAGGGTCTTGTCCAGCCGCCAACTGGGAAGGCTGATTCTGGCCGAGCGACCACTGGAGTCAATCGATACTTCCATTCGCTCGGCGCCGCCCGGGTGGCGGATGTCGCCGATCCACTGTCCGTTGGTCATGGATGACGGCTCCGCGCATGCGGTCGTGAGTAGCAAGATGGCCAGCAAGCTCGTGCGACCACATCCGCGAACGGTGTCGACCAGCGCGATGGCTGTCATCTCGCCTCTCCAAGCTTCACTAACCCCAGGATGGTAGAACGCTTCGGCCGGGCCTTGCGGCCTTGTATCTCTAAATCTGACGTTTACGGTAGCTTCTGGATAGGGTGGTAACCCGTTGCGCCTAAGGGCCTCGAGCCCGTTCGTTAGCCTGGGTGCCACCCGGTGGTGATCGCCGAGAGCCCGAACCGTTGCCGGGGGACCCACCCCGCATCCTGCAAGGCCGGGCCACGCTGATCGTTTCCGGGGAGGGTAGGATGGACTGCTTCATCGGGATCGATGTCTCGAAGGCGGCGCTCGACGTGGCGGCGCTCCCCGACGGCGAGACGTGGACCGTCACCAATGACGACGAGGGCCTGGCGGCGCTGATGCCGCCCCTGCTCCGCCTGACCCCCACCCTCGTCGTGCTCCAAGCCACCGGGGGCTTTGAGACGCCGCGGTCTCGGCCCTCGCCCAGGCCGGCCTGCCCGTGGTGGTGGTCAATCCGCGCCAGGTCCGCGACTTCGCCAAGGCCATGGGGCGCCTCGCCAAAACTGACATGCTCGATGCGGCCATCCTCGCCGAGTTCGCCCAGCGGGTACGGCCCACCCCCCGGCCCCTCCCGGTTGAAGCGGCCCAGCGGCTCGGGAGCCTCCTGACCCGCCGCCGCCAGATCGTCGACATGCTCACGGCCGAGAAGAATCGCCTCGGCTTCGCCCGCGGCCCGGTGCGCCGCGACATCACCCAGCCCATCCGCTGGCTGGAGAAACGCCTCGCCGATGTGGACGGTGATCTCCAGGACGCGGTCCGGGCGAGTCCGCTCTACCAGGCGAAGGCAGACTGAACCGCCCCGGGTTTTCCGGAGACTCAGTTAGTTGAGTACCCCGGCCGGGAAGTCGGCCTGGGCACGGTGAAACGCTTCCTCGTACTCGGCCGGTGGGCGGTAGCCCAGCGGTTCCATCAGGCGCTGACTGTTGTACCACGCCACCCATTCGAGCGTGGCATACTCCACGTCCTCGAGGCCCTTCCAGGGACCCAGGTGGTAGATGACCTCGGCCTTGTAGAGCCCGATGAGCGTCTCCGCCAGCGCATCGTCGTACGAATCCCCGCGACTCCCGACCGACGGCTCGATGCCCGCTTCGGCCAAGCGCTCGGTGTAGCGAATCGCGAGATATTGGGTGGATTCAACCGGTCGTCGCAACACCTCCTCCGGGAGGTGGACGATGGCGAAGACAGGGAAACGGCGGTCGCGTCGCTCGACGCGAGCCCCATTGCGGTCTCCGGGACGCCCACCGGTCGTGCACCGGGCCGCGCAGCGAGCATTTTGGGAGACCATTGCTGCCGGTGTGACCACGGAGGAGGCCGCCCGAGAGGCTGGGGTCTCCTCGCCCGTCGGCGCCCGCTGGTTTCGCGCGTATGGTGGTATGCCCCCCTCGCATCTGGCTCCATCCGCCCCACTCGGGTCGGCGCGGTACCTCTCGTTCCCGGAGCGAGAAGAGCTGGCCCTCCTCCAGGCGCAGGGGCTTGGAGTCCGCGCGAGTGCCCGGCAGTTGGGGCGCGCGCCGTCGACGGTGTCCCGGGAGCTGCGACGGAATGCCGCGACCCGAGGCGGGGACTTCATTTATCGGGCGACCACGGCCCAGTGGCACGCGGATCGGGCGGCCCAGCGGCCGAAGGCCGCGCGCCTCGCGACGAATACCGCCCTGCGCACCTATGTCGCGGAGCGGCTTGCCGGCGCGGTCGTGACGCCGGCTGGGATACCCCTGGCGGGCCCGCGGATCGCGTGGAAGGGGCGCCGGCATGGGCGTCGCCAAGCCCGTCGATGGGCGCGCGCGTGGAGTCCCGAGCAGATTGCCCGGCGCCTGCCGCTCGACTTCCCGGAGGATCCGGCGATGCGCATCAGCCACGAGGCGATCTACCAAGCACTGTACGTGCACAGCCGGGGCGCGTTGCGCCGCGAGCTGACCGCCTGCTTGCGCACGGGACGGGCGCTCCGCGTCCCGCGCGCTCGAGCCTCCACCCGCGGGAAGGGATTCGTCACGCCGGACCTCCTGATCAGCGCGCGGCCCCCAGGCGTGGAGGATCGTGCCGTGCCCGGACATTGGGAAGGGGACCTGATTCTGGGTCTGCGGAGTTCCGCGATCGGTACGTTGGTGGAGCGCACGACCCGATTCACGATGTTGCTACACCTGCCTCCGATGGCTGGGCGCGGTGCGGTACCGCGCGAGAAGAACGGCCCGGCGCTCGCCGGCCACGGCGCGGCGGCGGTGCGGGACGCGATCACCCACTCCATCACCACCCTGCCCGCGGAGCTCCGTCGCTCGCTGACGTGGGATCAGGGGACGGAAATGTCGCAGCACGCCCGCCTACGCATCGCCACCGGACTGCAGATCTACTTCTGTGATCCCCAGAGTCCGTGGCAACGCGGCACGAACGAAAACACCAACGGCCTGCTGCGGCAGTACTTTCCCAAGGGCACGGATCTGAGTGCCGTCAACGCCGACGCCTTGACGGCCGTCGCCTTCACACTCAACACCAGGCCTCGAAAGACTCTGCATTGGCGTACGCCGGCCGAGGCACTGGATGCGCTCCTACAGCAGCAGCAACCCACGGGTGTTGCAACGACCAGTTGAATCTGGGCTGGCTGCCGTGATCCGAATGATGAATCACGCCCTGCGGCCGGCGCTGCGCCAGCGCCATGTTCAGCGCGTCCAGCACCAGCTCGGTCTGGAGGTGGG
>JAYUAL010000413.1:0-7844 GCA_043741355.1 Gemmatimonadales bacterium
CTCGTTCCGCTGGTCGATGTAGCGCGTGATGGCGTCGACGAGGGCAGCCACGCTCGTGACGGCGAGGCGGCGCAGCTGGCGCTGGGTCAGTTCGCTGAAGAATCGTTCGACCAGGTTGAGCCACGACGCGGACGTGGGCGTAAAGTGAAACTGGATCCGGGGATGGCGTCGGAGCCAGCGTCGGACGGTCGGATGCTTGTGCGTCGCGTAGTTGTCGAGAATGACGTGGATGGCGAGGTCGGGCGCCACGCTCCGCTCGACCTGCCGCATGAAGCGGAGGAATTCTTGGTGGCGATGCTGCGGCATGCAGTCCTGGAGCAAGTGTCCCGTGGCGACATCCAGCGCCGCGAAGAGCGTGGTCGTCCCATGCCGCTGGTAGTCGTGCGTCAGCGTCCCGGCCTGCCCGCGCTTCAACGGGAGGCCCGGCTGCGTCCGATCGAGGGCCTGGATCTGGCTTTTCTCGTCGAAGGAAAACACCACGGCGCGCTCCGGGGGATGCAGATAGAGCCCGACGACGTCGCGCAGTTTGACCACGAACGCCGGATCCTTCGAGAGCTTGAAGAAGGTCACGCGATGGGGCTGCAGCCCGTGCGCCTGCCAGATGCGGGCGATCGTGGCGTGATGGTAGCCGGTCGCCTTCGCCATGAGACGGGTACTCCAGTGGGTGCCGCCATCAGGGGGAGCGGTCTGCAGCGTGCGCTCGATGAGCGCAGCCTCGTCCGCCGGGGTAATCTGCTTCGGGCGCCCCGAGCGGGGCCGGTCGGCCACGAGGCCCGCCACCCCGTCCGTCGCGTAGCGGTCCAGCCAGGCGGTCACGGTCGGACGCGAGACCCCGAGCTGCTGACAAATGACGCTGCCCGACTGGCCCTCCGCCGAGGCAAGGACGATCCGGGCCCGTTCCACCACCCGGTGGGGGAGGACCCGCGACCGGGCCAAGTGCTCCAAGCGGACGCGATCCCCACGCCGGAGCGGCATCACCCGAATGGGTAGCGGCATGGTGCAGGATAATAGCCGCTCGATCATTATGCAAGATATTTTAGCGACACTACACTAGCGTCCTAGCGTCTTAGCGTCATGGTCTCCAGAAAAACTCCAGCGCCCCCGCCCCCGCCTCGATGAGCGCGGTCTGGATTCCCATGACGCCGCTCTTGGGAAAATTCACGCTGATGGCCCCCGGGCTTCCCGCCAGCAGGAGCGCCGCGAGCGAGCTCATCCACGGCTCGTGTCCCACCAGCGCGATCCGCTCGTCCGCGGTAACCGGCCCGACCTCCGCGGCCAGGGCGGAGAGGTCCGGCTCCTGGGCCAGCGCCGGGCCGGGAAACCGCTTCGCTTTCCCGATCCCGGTTTCCTCCACCACGATGCGGGCGGTTTGCCAGGCCCGCTTCCAGGGACTGCTGAACACGCGGTCCGGCGCGAGCCCTTCCTGGAGCAGCCTTCGGCTCATTCGGCGGGAGATCCGGCGTCCTTTGGGGAGCAACGGGCGCAGGGAATCGTCGGGATACTTCTCGGGGTCCAGCTCGGCCGCGAGGGCGTGGCGGATCAGCAATAAGAGCATTGGAGCGCTCCGGATCGGGTCTGGTTGGCTTGGGCCATGCCGTCAAGATTACTTTACGCGGCTGGCTCCTCCAAACCCGCACCGGAGATTGCATGGCGACGATCTGGATCGACGGCGAGTGGCACGACAAGACGACGGCCCGCGTCTCGGTGTTCGATCACGGCCTGCTCTACGGCGACGGCGTCTTCGAGGGCATTCGGGTCTACGCCGGAAAAATATTCAAGCTTCAGGAGCATCTGGACCGCCTCTACGACTGCGCCCATGCCATCCTGCTCACGGTGCCGATTCCCAAGGACGAGTTCGGCCGGGTGCTCGAGGAGGCGGTCCGGCGTTCCGGACTGGCCGAGGCGTATATCCGCCCGATAGTCACTCGGGGAATGGGCGACCTGGGCATCGATCCTCGCAACTGTCCCAAGCCGAGCGTGATCATCATTGTGGATAAGATCGCGATCTGGCCGCCCGAGCGGTATCAGCAGGGCCTCTCCGTCGTCACCGCCGGCACTCCGATTCCCCACCGCGAATCCCTCTCCCCCCGGATCAAATCGCTCAACTATCTCTGTCACGCCATGGCCAAGATGGAGGCCAACGTGGCCGGCGCCGATGAGGCACTGATGCTCGATACGACGGGCCACGTGGCGGAGGGGACCGGTCAGAACATCTTCGTCGTGAAGCGCCGGGTGCTGCGGACCCCGCCGCTCCACGCCGGTATCCTGGCCGGCGTGACCCGCGCGGTGGTGATGCAGCTGGCCCGTGAGGCGGGCTGTGACGTGAAAGAGGACATGCTCAACCGCTTCGACATCTACACCGCGGACGAGGCCTTCCTCACCGGCTCGGCGAGCGAAATCGCGCCCATCCGGTGCTATGACGGGCGGACGGTCGGTTCGGGTGTGGCCGGGCCGGTGACGCGAGATCTCATGGCGCGGTTCCAAGCCTGCGTGCGGGCCGGCTGAACCGGATCAGCGCCCGGCCCGCGCCGCGAGCACGTAGGGGTGAACCAGGCGGGCCAGGTCGGCGTGCATTCCGACGCCGGCCTTCTCGTCCGGAATGCCGCGGGTCAGGATGACCAGCGCGTAGGCCCGGCCGTCGGGTGGATAGACCAGCGCGGCGTCGTGCCAAGTGGCCGTGATGCTCCCGGTCTTGTGCGCGACCCGGGTACCGTGAGGCAGCCCGGCGGGAATCCCGTCGTTGAACTCCTGGGCCTCGAGAATCCGGAGCAGCTCGCGCGTCGTGGCTGGCCGGGTGGCCCGGCCGGCGGCAATAGCGAGCAGCAGCGTGGACAGGTCGCGCGCGGTGGTGGTGTTGTTGAGGCCCTTCTCGAAGGCCTTGCCATCCTCCACCCCTCGCAGCACCACCATGGAATCCGCGCCGAGGCTTCGGATCAGCCGGGTGGTGCCCTCGGGTGTCGCGACCGAATTCAGCAGGATGTTGGTCGCGAGGTTGCTCGAGCGCACGATCATGCGCTCTGCGAGCTGCCTCACGCTGCGCCGCTGGCCGACCGCGGCGTACAATGTGCTGTCGGAGTCCTCGCCGGCGCTGAGCTCGTAGGGCGAGCCATCGACGATAGATGCAAAGCGGTTCACCACCGTTACCGAGTCATCCCAGGACAGGGACCCCGAATCCACCTGTCGCCCCAGGGCCACCAACACAGGTACCTTCATGGTGCTGGCGGCGTGGAAGCGCAGGTCGGGATTGACCAGCACGGTGAAGCCGGACACCGGATCCCGGAGCGCCAGGGCGACGGTGGCCCCGCTATCGCGGGCCATGCGCTCGAGGATTCTGGCGCGGAGCGAATCGGCGGGGCCGGTCTGGCCCACCAGCGCGAATGCAACGAGGATGGAGAGCGTCATGCCCGGCAAAGATAATCGCCGATGACCGATCGCCTCAGGTTCGTGGGATTCAAGCTCGATCGCCTGCCCAGCGGTGAGTGCCGCGCCCGGGTAACGCTGGCGTGGCCTGACGATGGTCCGCGCTTCGAGGGAGAAGCCCGCGGGCTCACCTCGCAGGCCGGCGAGCTTCGCTGTGCGGCGCAGGCCGCGTTGCAGGCCCTGGCGCAGGCGGTGCGTGATCCGGCTTTCGAACTCGTGGGCGTCAAGGCCGTGCGCGCGTTCGATGCCACGGTCGTCATCGTCTCGCTGGGGTTGCCGGGGCATTCCGAGGGACCGCGCGTAGTGGGCTCCTATCTGACCGAGGGAGATCCGCCTCGGGGAGCAGCCCTCGCTGTCCTGAATGCCACCAATCGTCTCCTTGCGAAACGACCTCCGGCCCCATCATAGCGCCCACGCAACGCTGGGCGCACTTCCTGCATCAGACCCGGCAGGATGGCGTGGTTCCTGGCTCGCATGCCGCGTCACGACTTGGACTTTCACCCCTCACCGGGAATGCCATGCAGCGACGATCCGCGCTCATTTCAGCGCTGCTCCTCGCATCCTGCGCCACGCAGCATCCGGCGCCGGCTCCGGTGCCTGAGAATGCGCCCCGGACCGCGGATGCCCCGAATCAGCCCCGGCCATCGGTCGGAGGAGTCGAGTCCCGATCCTCGACTCCGGTTGCGGGGGACACCGGAGCGCCCGATTCAGCCAGGCTGGCCGCAATGGCGCGGGATTCCGCGCTCGACGCCGCAATGCTCGATCGGATCGCCGCGGCCAAGGTGTCCGACAGCGCGATACCTTCAGCGGCGCCAACCGAGGCCGAAACCGCTGCGCTGCGCTCGATGTTCGACATTGATGTCAAGAATTTCGAAGACCACGGACGGGTCAAGTACTGGATCAATTTCTTTGCCGGCCCGGCGCGCGAGCGAATGGCAATCTGGCTGCAGCGCATGCCGCGCTATGAGCCCGGATTCCGCGCCCAGCTGGTCGCCCGCGGATTGCCGGGCGACCTGGCCTTCCTTCCACTGATCGAGTCGGGCTATTCCCCGAGCGCGGTGAGCCGCTCCCGTGCGGTGGGAATGTGGCAATTCATGCGTGGCACCGGAAAATTCTACGGTCTCGCGGTGGACACCTGGGTCGATGAGCGGCGCGACGTGCCCAAGGCCACCGACGCGGCCATCCGCTACCTCGCCGACCTGACGGCGCGTTTTGGCTCCCCGTATCTTGCGGCCGCGGCCTACAACGGCGGTCCCGGGCGAATCGGGCGCGGACTCAGGCGAATGGATAGCGGCTCGGACCCGGCCGCCGCGGACGATTCCCCGGACGTCGCGGAGGACGACGGGTCGCCGCAGGCCGGAGACATGGCCTTCTTCCAGCTGGCCGATACCCGCTACATCCGCCAGGAAACCAAGGATTACGTTCCCAAGCTCATTGCCGCAGCGATGATCGCCAAGCAGCCCGAGCGCTACGGATTTCCCGCCCTCGTCGCGCCCGAACCCTACGCCCCCGACTCGGTGATGGTCGGGGACGCGACCGGCCTCGACGTGGTGGCCCGCCTGTCCGGTGTTCCGCTTGCAGCGGTGGTGGAGCTCAATCCGGTGTTCGTGCGCGGACTCACGCCGCCCAGGCGCGCCGCGGTGATCCGACTGCCCTCCGGGACCGGGGAAAACACCAGAAAGGCGCTGGCCAACCTCCCGGCGGGAGAACGGCTCAGCAGCTTTGTCCATCACGCCAAGGGGGGAGAAACCCTCGGCGGCATCGGCAAACGGTATGGCGTCACAGCGGCGGCCATGCGCGCCGCCAATCCTGCTTATGCCGCCCGCTCCCCACGCCGCGCCGAAGCCGTGGTAATTCCCGGCTTGGCACGCCTATTGGGCTGGATCGGCGAGAACCGGAAGGTCGCGCTCTCGGATGGTGCGGCGGGCGCCGTTCACCGGGTGAGGGCCGGCGAAACGCTGGGGGGCATTGCGCGGCGCTACCATGTCACCGTGGGGCAACTCAAGTCCTGGAACCGCCTGGGGCCCAGGGGCCTCATTCGCGCGGGGCAGACCCTCCGGATCGGATCGGGCAGCCGCGCGGCTGCGAAGGGGCGCACGGCTTCCAGCGCCGTTCGCGCGCCGCGCGCCGCCAAAGCGAAGACCGTCACGAGCCCTTCTTGACGCCCCGCAACACCACCTCGGCATAACCATTGGCGGGGTCTTCACCCCGCGTCATCATCTCGACCACGCGGCTCGGGCCCCGGTTGTAAGCCACCAGCGCCATGTGCAGGTCCTCGTCGAACCGGCCCAGTAGATCCTTCAAGAACCGAAATCCGATTCGGAGATTGGTGTCGCGATCGGCGAGGTCGCGCTCGGTAAGGCCCGGATCGTAGCCGCGCGCGGTTTTGATCCTCAGCTGGGTGTAGCCGATTGCGCCGCGGCTGCTTCGCGCACCGGGCTTGAATCCGCTTTCCACCTTCACCAGCTGGAAGCCGAGCGAGGGATGAATGCCCTCGGACACGGCAATGTCATAGATGGCCCCGGCCAGATCGGCCGGCACGTCGTACAGGGAAGAGTACCGCTCGACTGCGGTCAGGCGTTCCAGGCGTCCCTCCGCCTGCGCCAACGCGGACCGAGTGGCGTCGAGCTCATGATGCAGAGCGGCCAACTCGGCCTTTTCCACGGCATTGGCCGGGACGGCCACGCGGCCGGCGGTACTCAGGCCGGTCAAGGCCACCACCAGCGTGGCAACCAGTCCGAGACCGGCCACGACGCTGCCGGCGGTAGTGGCCCACAGGCGGACGCGACTCTGGCCGCCGTCGCGCCGGGTAAGAACGTTCCAGGGATCCCGCATCGTTCCTCCTATCAGTCGGAGCGGGGCGGGGCGGTGTAGTCACCGCTTCGTCCGCCGCTCTTGTGGATCAGCCGAACCGCCTCGATGAACATTCCCCGATCGGCTGATTTAACCATGTCGTACACCGTGAGACACGCGGTCATCACCGCGGTGAGCGCCTCCATCTCGACGCCGGTCTTGCCCGAGGCCCTCGCCGTCGCGGTGATCCGGACGCCGGGGAGCGAGTCATCGAGGACCGGCTCGACCTCGACGTAGGTCAGCGAAAGCGGGTGGCAGAGCGGGATGAGATCCCCGGTCCGCTTGGCGGCCTGGATACCGGCCAACCGTGCGACCCCGAGCACGTCGCCCTTGGACACCGCATTGCGCTCCACCAGCTCGAACGCAGCCCGCGACATCCGTACGGCGCCCTCAGCGGTGGCGGCGCGTTCGGTAGCGGATTTGGCGCCGATATCCACCATTCGGGCGGCGCCATCGGGACCAACGTGGCTCAGGCTCACAGGACCTCCGCGAGTTCGCCCGCGAGCGAGGCGAGCAACAGCTGCGGGTTGACATTGCCCTGGGCCTCGGCGCGCGCGGCACGAACCCGGTCGAGGGCATTGACCCAGGGCAGGGCGGCGCCGTCCGCGTCCGCCATACGGGCTCGGGCCGAGAGTTCCAGTGCCAGCGCGTCGAGCAGGTCAGTGAAGGCCCCCCGCGCCGACCAGGGCGGCTGCTTCAGGCTCCGTTCGAATCGGGCGCTTCCACCACTACGGACTGCCTCCAGGAGCGCGCTGGCTTCTGCATGCGCCTTATCCATTCCCTCATTGCTGCCCACCACGCGCCCGACAATGCCATCGGCGCGGCGAACCAGAGTTTCCAGTTCGGCACCGGCCGGCGCCGGATGCAGCGTGCTGGCGGCGAAGGCCCGGATGTCGGCATCCGGCAGGCGCGCCAGACGCAGCGGAACAGCCCTGGACCGGATCGTCGGCAACACCCGCTCCGGCTCCGGGGTGGTAAGGATGATCCACGTGTCGGCCGGCGGTTCCTCGAGCAGCTTGAGAAGGGCGTTGGCCGCCTCCGGACTCGACTCCTGGGTGACGAGCCTGTCCGCTTCCCCGATCACGAAGACTTTTCGGGCGCCCTCGACCGGGGTCAGCGCCGTGCGGCGCAGCAGCAGCCGGGCGCTGGCCAATGGGTGGCCGGACATGCCGTCCGCGGGCTGGTACAGCGGTTCCTCACGGCGGGCGGCTACCGCCTCACCAATGAGCTCTGCCGCCTCCTCGACCTGCTTCCCGGGCTCCCCGGCCTTGGGGCGGGGGATGGGGACGAACCAGTGCAGGTCCGAATGCGAGAGGTCCAATGCCAGCCGGCATTGGCGGCAGCCGCCGCAGGGGCCGGTGCCGGATCGGCGCTCGCAGAAGAGAAGCTGCGCCAGCCAGAGTGCCAGCCGCTGCTTTCCGACTCCTTCGGGACCGGTGATGAGAATGACCTGCGGCAGACGGCCGGACTCGAGGGAGGCGACCAGTCTGCGGCGTGCCACCTCGTGTCCGACCAGCGGGTGAATGGCCATGGGTCCAAGCTAATGAGGAATGGCACAGATTGGAAGCCTG